>NZ_JABDRI010000071.1 GCF_013041805.1 Lutibacter sp. | reverse complement strand
GGCTTATTTTTTATTGTTCCACAACAAACGGAAGCACAATTTTTTAAAAAATTAGCAAAAAAAGCGAAAGAAAAAATTGATAAAGAAGCTGAGAAAAGAGCCGAAAAACGTGTCAATAAAAAAATTGATAAAGAGTTTGATAAAGCTGAAGATGTATTAGACGGAAAGAAAAAAGATAAGAAAACAACAGAAAAAGAGGGAAATAGCAACACAAATGAAAAAGGTGTAAATAATTCAGAATCTATAAATTCTGATGAAGCCAATGCAAAATCAAACAAGCCCACTGTAGTTTGGAGCAAGTTTGATTTTGTACCTGGTGAAACTGTAATTTTTGAAGATGGCCCAAGTGCTGATGAAGAAAATGGGGAGTTTCCTAGCCGATGGGATTTGTACAAAGGAAATGCTGAAATTGGGAATGTTGATGGCGATAATGTAATTATGTTTATTAGTAACCAATCTTACATTGTACCCTACCTTAAAAATTCTAATGAAGATTATTTACCCGATGTATTTACATTAGAATTGGATGTATGGTTTCCAAAAGGATCTACAACTAGAAACAGATTATGGATTTTTTTAAGTGACCAAAAAAACAATAGGCAAAAAACCGAACGATTGGTTGTAATGCCTCATAGTTTAGAGTTTAAGGATTCAGGCAAGCCTTATCCAGGAACTGAAAGGTTAGGATGGACAGTTGAGACTGATGGGTCTTGGAAACATATCTCTGTGGCTTTTACCAAAGGAAAATTCAAAGCCTATTTTAATGATACACGTTTAATAAATGTTCCCCATTTAGAAGTTAATCCTTCTGGAATTACTATTGAAGCAGATAGTGACCAGATTTACATCAAAAACTTCCGTATCGCTAAAGGAGGTGTAAAATATTATGATCGAGTTCTTTCTGAAGGTAAAATTGTGGTAAACGGAATTAAATTCGATGTCAATAAAGCTACTTTAAAAACAGAAAGTATGGGTCCTATTAACGAAATCTATAAACTCATGGTAGACAATCCTACAGTTAATTTTAGTGTAGAAGGTCATACAGATAGTGATGGTGATGATGATTCAAATTTGAGTTTATCTAAAGCAAGAGGAAAATCTGTTATGAACAAATTAATTGATATGGGAATTTCATCAAATCGACTAAAATCAACTGGTTTTGGAGAAAGCAAACCTATAGATAATAACAGTACACCAGAAGGTAAAGCTAATAATAGAAGAGTGGAATTTGTAAAATTTTCTGGGTCTTCAAATAATAGTTCAAATACAAGTAATAATAGCAGCTCAACATTTGATAACATTGATAAAAAAATGATTGGTGATAAGCTAGAATCTTTAGCTGACAGCCCTATTCATATTTCAAATAGTTCTGGTATTGTAAATGGTAAAGGAACCATTATTCTTTATGCAACTTCAGATGGGAATATGGGAAAAATGCAAATTTTAGATATCGATAAAGAAGATAATTACAAACTTACTGTAAAATTTGTAACCTATGATTATAACGGCTCTATTCACAGTCAATCTAATAATGTAGAAGTCCCAGGTACTTACACGTGTGATTTAGATAAAGGGATTGTTGGAAATGTTCCTCGATCTGATGAAGATTTTTGGTTTAGCAAAGCAGATAAAACAACCACAATAATTAGAGCTTCGGAGACATCGATTTTAAGAATTTTAAAATAAATACCACTATGAAAAAATTAATAGTTATTAGTATTGCTTTAGTCACTTTTGTAGGAAGTATAACCGCACAATCAAAATACATTGATGGAGTTTGGAAACTTACAGAAATGAACGAAGCAGGGGAAGTGTATCCTGTAAACATGCACGTTGTATTTAAAGAAGCCGGAGAAATTAATATTTCAGGTGCAAATGTAGGAACATGGTCACAAAATGAAACTGAAAATACATTTACTATTAGTTGTCCATATTTAGGGATACTTGATGGTGAAAATAAAATAGAAGCGTTGAATGATACTGAATTAAAATTAAGTAATGCGAATGGAGATATAAATAGTTTTCAAAAAATAAGCCTTCCTAAACACAAAGAACTAAACAATAAAATTACGGGAGATTGGTTTTTTGAAAAAATGGAGATAAAAGGCGAAACCGACGTTGTAGGTTCATTAGTGGAATTAAACAAAAATGGGATTTTCTACATTCGAGATAGGGTTTTTGGAACTTGGGATTATAATGAATCGAGTAACACAATAATTTTAGACAATAAGGATTTTAAAGGGGAATATGCTATTTCGCAACCCAACAAAAATGAACTTGTTTTAAATCTTGATGAAATCAACATGTATTTTTCAAAAATTGACAAGCAAAAAATCATTGACGAAAATAAAGAATCTGGACTTTTAGGTACTTGGGAATTTAAAGATGTGCCATACGAAGGCGCTACCACATTTATTACATTTAACGAACCAGATACGTTTACTATTATTCAAAAAGAAGAAGGTATGTCAAGCAAGTTTGGAGGCGCATGGATGTTCAACAAAAATGAAATGACCTTTATGATGGTTGGACTTCGTAGTGAAGACGTGTTTAAAGGTGAAAATAAAATAGTGACTATGAATGGTGAAGCTATTGAATTAGAAAACAAAGGAACTATTTATAAAGGAGCTATAAAAGTAAAGGAAGAACAAAAAATTTCAAAAATTAAAAGATTAGCATTCACAGATGATGATTTTTATACAGAAGATGGTGATTTTAAATACGATGAAGAAGAAGAATCAGAAAATTTACCCTGGTTAAATTGGCTTGAAATGAAGAACGATTTATTAGACGTATCACAACTGGTTTATAATTACTCAGTGTTAATAGAGGGAACAGAGTCATTTGAAACTAAGATTCTTACAGCTAATGTACAAGCAAACTTAGAAGAAGAGGGATTTGAAATTGACTATATTTTTGATGGGTATGATAGTTATAGTAATATTTCTGAATTACGAACAAATCGTAATTATTCAGACCCATTATATCCTTTTAGCTCTAACGGAACCCTCTATAGAGTAATTGGAGAAGAACAAATTACTACACCTGCTGGCACATTTGAATGTACGGTATTAGAGGCTGTAGGTTATTCAGGTGTTCTTAAAAAATTATGGATGGTAAATGATAAAATAGGTGTTTATGCTAAAATTATAGAAGAGAATCCTGACGAAAATTCTGGGTATTATTACATATACGAATTAAAAGAAATAAAATAAAAACAACATCATGAAAAAAATAAGCATATTACTTTCAATTATTGTAGCACTAGTGAGCTGCGACGGGAACAGTCAAAATCAGTTAAAACGCTACGAAGTAAAATCAGGTATTGTTAAGTACTCTACTATTATTTCAGGTAAAGTGTTAGGAGGAAAAATAGCAGGAAGCGGAACAGAAAGCTTGTACTTTAAAAATTGGGGAGCGCTTGAATTAAAAGAGCAAGAATCTGAGCAGACCACAACCATGAAGTTTTTTGGGAAAGAAAAAGTAGAAACTTCTTCAAGCCATACAATGAGTAAATTAGATAATGGAGAAAGCTATGTAGCAGATTTTAAAACAAAAACCATTACAGCAAATAGAGATTTAGGTATGGATATGATGAAACAATCTAATAAAGATGCTGGAGAAGCAGGAATGAATATGTTGGAAGCTATGGGTGGAAAAAAGGTTGGAAATGAAAGTATTTTAGGGTACAACTGTGAGATTTGGGATGTAATGGGCGCTAAAAATTGGATTTATAAAGGTGTGATGTTGAAAATGGAAGTAACTATGTTAGGGATTACAACAGTAACCGAAGCAACAAGTGCAAAATTTGATGTTTCAGTAGCAGATTCCAATTTTAATTTACCAGATTTCCCTATTCAAAAAATGGAAGGTTTCATGAACAATGATGAGTTTAATAATGAATTAAATGAGATGGATGCTAATATGGAGAATATCCAAAAGTTATCATTTGAAGAATGGAAAAAAATGGCAACTAAAAACGATCCTGAAATGAAAGAAATGAGTGATGAAGAACTGCGTCAAACATATGATATGATTCAAAAAATGATTAAAATGAGACGAGGTAATTAGTACTTTTTTAATTCAAGTAGTTAACATAGTAAAAAATTTAATTATGAATAAAATAGGACTATTTTTTATAGTAACTACGCTATTTACTATAAATAATTCTTTTACACAGTCTACTCCAAATAGTTTGTTAAAATCAAATAAACAATCGGAAAAGATTCAAAGTATAGAAAGAAAAACAATTGATAAAAGTCCCGAAATAGTTGAATTTATATTAAAGTATAAAGACAATGATAAAACTCCAACACAAAAAGAGTTAAATGAACTAGGATTAAATCTTGGTATAACTGAAATTAATTCTAACAAAACTATTTCAAAAGAAGTAGTATTTAAGTTGATTGATTTTTATTTTAAATATTCTGAAGAAAGTAAACAAGTTGACTTAGCTGATTTTGATAATGAAAATAGAGTTTTTAAGAGTTTTTCATATGTTAATTTTAGAAAGCAAATTAAAGGGGTAAATCCAAATGCAACGGATACAGAAATCCAACAAATTTATGTTGAAATGCATGAAAAATTAAAAAAATTGTAGAAAAATATACTAAATAAGAAACACATGAAAAAATTAAAGCTATTATTAGTAACACTTATTTTAGTAATGTCAATTACATCTTGCGATGATTCAGATACGATTGACACTATTGAAATTATTAAAAAAGACGTAACTATAACCTCAATACTACCAGTAACAGCTACTATTGGAGATATTATAACTGTTAATGGTCAAAATTTTGACATTAATGATACATACAATATATTTTTTAACGGCCTTGAAGGAACAGTAACTGAGGTAACCACAACATACTTAAAGGTTGCAGTTCCTGAAAGAGCCAAAACAGGTGAGATAACAATTAATTATAATGGTAAAACTATAAATGCAGGAACCATTACTATTGTAAATGTTTTTACAGGACACGTTTTATTATTAACCCAACAAGAAGTAGAAGATTTTGGCGCAAATAATTATTCGGCAATTATAGGAAGCCTTACAATAGGATGGGATAATAACTTAACACCAGCTTCAATAGTTAGTTTAGAGTCTTTAAGTGCATTAACAACTATAAGTTTACCGCTTAAAATTGAAGGCAATACAGCACTTACAAATTTAGAAGGTTTAAATAATGTTATTGAAACTGGGGATTTAATTATACAACGAAATTCAGCTCTTGCTAATGTAGATGGATTAAATAGTTTAACAACAACAGGTACTATTAATATTTATTACAATCCGTTACTTTCCAGTGTTGAAGGTTTAAGTAGTCTTACTGTTGCTGATTTACTTTATATTAATGGTAATGCTTCACTAACATCTCTCAATGGTTTACATAATTTAACTACAATAACGGATTCCTTAGAAATTTCACGTACAGCACTAACCAATTTAGAAGGTTTAAATGGTTTAACAACTATTGGTTACGAACTCAATATTAACTATAATGATGCACTTGTAAGCATAGATGGTTTAAACAATCTTACATCAGTAAGTGAATATATTTATATTGAGCGAAACCCGCTACTAACTAATTTAGATGGTTTTATAAGTTTAATTTCTGTAGGTGAGGAGTTTGAAATTTATAGTAATGATGCGCTCACAAGCATAGATGGTTTAAATAATCTTACGAATGTAGGTTACAGTTTAGATTTTGACGAGAATAGTACACTTTCAAATTTTTGCAGTTTAAATACATTAATAATAGACAATGGCTTTACAAAGTTAAATGTAAGACGATGTGCATACAACCCAACAAGCCAAGATATTATTGATGGTAATTGTAGCCAATAAATTATAAATTTTAATAAGGGTTTTAATGTAAACATTAATACCCTTTTATAACCCAATTAATGAAAAATATTATTCAATATTGTTTACTTGCAATAGCAGTTTCAATACAAGCACAAGATTTTAAACCTTATAAAGTTGAATCTGGAAAAATAACCTATGAAAACTTAAAGTATTCAACAGTTTCAGGTTATTCTTATAAAAATGGTGTTGAAACAAGTTATAGTAAACAAGTTCCTTATGTTGCTGAACAAGTAATTTATTATTGGGACGAATTTGGAGATATTGCTTTTGAAGAAACCTATAAAATATCTTCTTTTGGAGGAAAATTATTACCAGAAAAAGTTAAAATTTCAGAGCGTTTATGGATTGATGAGCATCGGTATTATTTCAATGCTGAAAAAAATAAAGTTAGTGATGATCCATTTCATTTAAGAATAAAATGTAGAGAACATTTTCAGTATTACCAAATAAAAGATTCTTGGATTGAAACACTTTATATGGGTGCTGAAAAAACAGCAACAAAAGACATTCTTGGTAAAGAAGCTGACTATTATAGAATAGATAACTATCAGGATATCTACGCTTGGAAAGGGTTAGTTTTAAAAACGGAAGATTTCTCTACAAGAGGTTCAAACGGTCCTAGATTCAATATCGAAAGAGCAAAAAATGCTATTGAAATAGACACTATTTCAAAAGTAAGTGACACTCTTTTTAATCCAATTTGGTTAAAACGAGAAAAGCTATACACCTCTTTAGGTGAACAAAGAATTGTAGAATTATTTGATGGTCGCCAAGAAGTTTTAGAACAAGTAGATAGTATTGACGGAATTGAACTTCAAAAAAATGACATAGTACTGTTTGTAACGTCAAAATTAACTGTTGGAAAAATGCAAGTCTTGGAGATTGACAAAAATAAGCAGCTTATTATAAAATATGATCTGTATAGCTATGGAAAAATTATTGATGGTGGAGATTCATTTAAAATTAAAAATAATACCACTGTAAATATTGACAACCCACATTATAAAAAAACAGCTACAAAAGATTTAGATTTTAAATGGAGCGTAACTAATAAAGCAACATTATTTTCTACAAATAGCGGCTTTTTTTTATTAAAACCAAGCAGAACAAAAGCACTAACAATAAAAAAATATCGTAGAAAAAAATAAATAGAATAATCTATAAGTTTAGTCCTCCCCTGCTAAATTTTAACAAAAAACAAATTTATGAAAAAAATAATTTTCATTTTAATAGCATTATTTGTATTTAAACTAAATGCTCAAAACAATGAACCGAAAGTGGATTATAAGATTCCAAAAGAATTTTTTAAAGAAATGTTTAGAGAACCAACCGATCAATATTTAGTTGCTTGGCACGGAGCAGTTAAAATAGTTATTAGAAACAAATCTGACAAAGAAATTCAAATTTCTGGGGCAATTGAACCATTAGAAGACTATTTAAACTCTGAACTAACCAATTTAAATCGTAGACAATTTAAATATAATTTAAATACACCTTCAAAAACAAATGTTTTATCAACAGATAATAAAACTTGGATTGGACAATGTGGATATGATCCTTATAAAGGTATAACTTATGAAGATATAAGTAATGGGAATGTTCCGGAGTGGCCACCAGAAATAACTTCAGAAGTTTGGGCATTGCATTTATCAAGACAAACCTCAACAACAGGAACGTATAAAAACGATCAAACAGGAAAAACAGAGTTTGCTTCTGTAACATTTCACGCTAGCTCAATTATTTATTACCATAAAAATGAAAAACAAGATTTAAAAGGTAAAATTACACGTGATGATCAATATAAAGCTTGTGGTACAGTTAAAATGCATCGTTATGGACCTGGAAATAAAAAGTTTGATGCTGATACAGAAGTTATAGGTGGGGATTTTGAATTTAACAAAAAGCTGTTTTTGGGTGATTACCAAGTACAATACTTATGGGAAGATGGAACATTTAAATTATTGGAAGATCATATAGTTTACGACCCTTTTTTAAACCCTATAGAATTAGAATACGAACTTAAAACTTTTGAAGGAGAAATAAATGGGACTTTAGTAGATGAAGAAACGAAAAAGCCCGTTAAAAATCAAAAAGTAACGCTAAAACCTGTTTGTTCTGAATCTGAAATACCAGAACAAGAAAGAAAAACTGACGGAGAAGGAAAGTTTAAGTTTACTGAAGTTCCAAATGGCGTTTATTATGTTGTAACAAAAGGAGCCCCCGATACCATGGCAGGCTTAACAAAAAACCCAACCTTAAGGCTACCAGAAATTGAAGTAAAACAAAACGATAAATATGATATTGTTGTAACCTATACCGCATCTGGTTTTGCCAAAGCAAAACTAGTTTGGCGTAATACAACTATAAAGTTTCCTGAAGATGACGAGCCTATTCAGACTTTTGATATGATAGCTTTTAGAGCTAGTGGTGATTATGACAACCCAACAGGAACTGATGGAGAACCTTTAAAAATACCTTATACAACTATGATTCCTGGTATTGGTAAACAAACCTTATATGGTTGGCCTGAAAGTGAAATAGCAACTCCTGAAGTGATTTTTGTAGCATCATTAGGTGGCAAAGGAGTTTTTGCGAATTTTAAAATATCTTTAGATGAAGACGCTTTAAATACGTGTAATATTTCCCAAGATAATAATGGTCCCATTTATTTAGATTTAAATTTTGATTTAACGGGTAGATATCCTAGAAGTGATGTATGGCAACAAGTTGATGTTGGGTGTAAAGAAGATAAAGAGTGGAATATCACCAAAGGAAATTCTTTAAATGGTTATCCATTAGCTTTCAGACAAATAAAGTTTACTGAACAAGAAATTGAGAAATTTAAAAACTCAGAAGAATTTGAAAGAATCTTGTCAAATAGAGGGGCAACTTTAAAAATAGAATTTAAACCAATAGAGGAATAACAATTAAATTTAAAATACATTATGAAAAAAATTACAACATTAATGCTACTAACAGTTGTATCTATCTTATTTATAGGATGTTCAGATGGTACTAAAAGAAATGCTGACTTTTTACCTCCTCTAAGTATTCCAATAGCTGCTGAAATTAGTGGGGATACAGAACTGGTTGAAGTTATAAAATCTTCGGAAAAAGCAATGAATGAATTTTCTGATAATATTGAGCAATTAGCCATTGAAGGAAAAGATGTTTTAAGTAAAAAAGATGAAGATCAAACCTTAATGGATGGTTTAAAAG
>NZ_JABDRI010000070.1 GCF_013041805.1 Lutibacter sp. | reverse complement strand
CATTAAAATAAGCCTCACCTTTTAGGTTTAATTCCCTTTTTTTATTCCATTTATTAGCTTTAAATGTAATTTCAGAATCAGTATTTAAATTAACTTTAGAATTGTCGGGTAATTCAAAATTAATTTTTTCAGCAAGTTGAGTGTTATAATTGGTCTCTTTATTTGAAACAAAATAATAGACTGAAAAGAAAATTGCTAACATAGCAGCAACCCTGTATGAATATGTTAAAAAGTTACCCTTTTTTACTTTTGATTTCTTTTGGCGACGAGATTTCATGTTCTTTAATGCTTCTTCTGCATTAAAGCTAGGAGCATCGAATTGGTTTGTTGAAGCAATTATTTTTTTATAGGAATGTAACTCTTCTTCACTTATATGTTTTAAGAGTTCTTCTTCAGTTATTTCATTATTAAGCCATTTGGCTAAAAAATAATTTTGTTCCATATTATTATAACATTTCAAAATAAGTTTACCCTACCTTGTATTAAATATTTCCTATTTCTTTTCTAAGATTTATCAAAGAATTATGAATTCTTTTTTCTACAGCTTTTATTGAAATTCCTAAAATTTCAGCAATTTCCCTATACTTTTTTCCATCAATTCTATTCATTAAAAAAGCAGTTCTTTGAGCTTCGGTTAAGTTAGCTATTGCTTTTTGTAGCTTACTACCAAATTCTTTTTCTTCCAATAAAAACTCAGGAGACTCATTAGTATAATCTTTTGGTAACGAGTTTTTAAAGTTTAAAACAACGTTGGATTTAGAATAAGCGTTTAAAAACAAATTATTAGCAATGGTAAACAAAAATGATTTTGCTT
The DNA here is from genome assembly GCF_013041805.1 of Lutibacter sp. Taxonomy (GTDB): domain Bacteria; phylum Bacteroidota; class Bacteroidia; order Flavobacteriales; family Flavobacteriaceae; genus Lutibacter. The sequence continues at coordinate 3,097 of NZ_JABDRI010000070.1, read as the reverse complement.
TTCCAGGAAGTACTTTACTACAATTACTCCAAAATTTTAAAAAAGAATCTTGCACCAAATCGTTAGCCATATCAAAATCTCCACACTTATAATAAATAAAATTATGTAGTAATTTAGAATGATTTAGGAAAAAATCACTAAATTTTTTTTCATTACAAAAGTCTGTTTCCTTCTTTATATCCATTAATTTTAAATAAGTTTGTTTAAAATTCCTATGTAAATATAATTTTTTTTTAGAACAAGGTAGGGTATTTCAAATTGAAATTGTTACTATAATAAACCCACAAAACATTTTATTATGAAAACAAAAATTACAGTACTATTTTTAAGTCTATTCATAGCGCTATTAACGTCTTGTCAAACTGAAGTGTCAGAAATTATTCAACCACCAGAAAATGAAGCCTTACAGGCAAATACTACAGTGGCTACTTTAGTTCAAAAAACAGCAACAAAAGATGGTTCAATAGATAATATAATTGATAATGCAAGCTGTATTAGTGTTCAGTTACCTGTAACTGTTAATGTTAACGGATTAGAAATAATTATTGACTCAGAAGATGATTTTGATGTGATTGAAGCCATTTTTGATGAATTTGATGATGATTATGATAGTTTAGATATTATTTTTCCTATTGTAATAATATTAAGCGATTTTTCTGAAATTAATATTGCTAATGTTGATGAATTAGAAAGTTTTATTGATCAATGTGAAGGTGAAAATGAATTTGATGATGATATTGAATGTATAGATTTTATATACCCAATAACATTATCTATTTTCGATTCTGAAAATCAATTAGCAGAAACAATAACTGTTGAAAATGATGAAGATTTTTATCACCTTATTGATGAAATTGAAGACTACCACATTGTACAAATAAATTTCCCAATCTCTGTTGAACTTTATGATGGTACAATTTTATCTATAAATGATATGGAAGAACTTGAAAATGCAATTGATGATGCCGATGGAATGTGTGATGAAGATGATGATAATGATTATGATGATGATGATTGTGACGACTGTACAGAAGAACAAATTAGAAACTTATTAGTATTGTGTAGCTGGACTGTTGACAAAATTATTGTGAACGATTTAGATAAAACAGAACAATACACAAATTTTGTATTTACATACTTTGAAGATGGATCAGTTGTAGCTAAAGCCGGTGGAAACGAAATTATTGGAACTTGGATAGTTGAAACTACCATGGATGAAATTATAGTTAAATTAGAATTTGATAATTTTTCTGACTTTTCATTTAACTGGGTGTTATATGAAATTGAAGATGATAATGAAATAGAGTTACGCTTTGAAGACAATAAACTTGAATTTGAAAAAAGATGCATTGATGAGAACAGTGAATTAGTTGATATTTTAAAGGAAGGTACTTGGATAGTTGCAAACTTTACGGATGATGGTGAAAATTACACAAATGAATACCATGATTTTGTGTTTGATTTTAAAGAAAATTTTATTGTAACAGCTACTAAAAATGACGATGTTGTAAACGGAACTTGGGCAGTTATTTATGATGATGGTAAATTAAAATTAGAACTGGATTTTGGAGAAACAACACCTTTTGATGAGTTAAATGATGACTGGGTAGTAGTTGAAATTGAAAATTTAAGAGTTGAAGTAAATGACTTAGATGATGATGGAAATGAAGAAAGTAACTTAGTTTTTGAACGTAATAATTAACCCCCTTTTTTGTTTTAATGTACCAAAGCCACTTAAAAAGTGGCTTTGGTTTTTTAATATAGTAATTAAGGATTAGCATGTTAATTGGCAGTAAACTTCCATAATTACACTAATATATTTTGAAGTATGTATTTAGGATGTTTACCAAAAAGCATTTTAATTATTAACAAATTATAATTATATTGCTATCCTACCAAATAATCAGCTATGTTAGAGTTATCAGGCATTATAATTTTAGGAATAATTGCACAATGGTTTGCTTGGAAACTAAAAATTCCTGCAATTTTACCATTAATTTTAATAGGCTTATTTGTTGGGCCCTTGTCAACCTTTATTTCTGCAGATGGCACCAAATGGATTGAGCCTGTTTGGAATGGTGTTGAAGGGTTATTTCCAGGTGAGAGGATATATAATTTTGTCTCATTATCTATTAGTATTATTTTATTTGAAGGTGGCTTAACTTTAAAGAAAGATGAAATTTTAAATGTAGGCCCATCTATTGTAAAACTAATTACTTTAGGCTCTTTGGTTACTTTTTTAGGTGCTGGTATTGCCACGCACTATATCTTTGATTTATCTTGGGCAATTTCATTTCTTTTTGCTGCTTTAATAATCGTAACGGGGCCAACTGTAATTGGACCAATTTTAAGAAATATACCATTAAAAAAAGACATATCTGCTGTATTGAAATGGGAAGGAATTTTAATTGATCCAATTGGAGCATTAGTAGCCGTTTTAGTTTTTGAGTTTATTAGTATTGAAGGAGGTTATGAATATACAAAAGATGCGTTAGTTGAATTTGGGAAAATAGTAATTATTGGACTTTCAATTGGTTTTACTTCAGCTTACGCCTTGTTTTATGCCTTAAAATTTAAGCTCATTCCGCATTATTTATTAAACGTAATAACTTTAGCAGGAGTCTTAGCTGTTTTTGTTTTAGCTGATTTGTTCGCACATGAATCTGGATTATTGGCAGTGGTAGTTATGGGAATGGTATTGGGTAACCTCAAAGTTGCTGAGCTTAAAGAAATACTATATTTTAAAGAATCAATCAGTATACTTTTAATATCTATTTTATTTATTCTGTTGGCAGCAAACATGAATATTGAAGATATGATGTTGTTGTATAGATGGGAAACACTCGTATTATTTGCAATAGTGATTTTTGTGCTTAGGCCAATAGGCGTTTTTTTAAGCACTGCTAATTCAGGTTTAAAATTCAATGAGAAATTATTTATAAGTTGGGTGGGTCCTAGAGGAATTGTAGCCGCAGGAATCGCATCATTATTTGGTATTAAATTAATTATGCTAAAAGTACCAGGTGCTGAATATATTACTCCTTTAGTATTTATGATTGTTCTTGGAACGGTTTTATTAAACGCAACAACAGCTCGT
>NZ_JABDRI010000060.1 GCF_013041805.1 Lutibacter sp. | reverse complement strand
CATCGTAAAACAATTTTGTTCCACGAGTTCCTGCGCAATAAATATCAAACTCCCATAAATTCAATTTTCCATTTTCATCTACGCCTGAGGTTACATTCACAACAGCCGCTGGTCTAAATTTATCGTACATAAATTCCTCTCTTCTACTCCACACCAATTGAACAGGTTTTTTACAACTTTTTGCAATTAAAGCTGCTTCTATAGCTTGTTGATTGTATATTTTTCCTCCAAAACCTCCACCTAAAAATATTTGTTTTACGTGTACATTTTCTTTTGGAATCTCTAAGGCTTTTGCTAATTGATCTTGTGTTCCAAAAGGTGTTTGTGTAGATGTCCAAATAGTTAATTTATCATCTTCAAAATAACAAGTTGCAGAATGCGTTTCCATAGGTGCATGTGCCTTGTAACCATCTTGATATTGTGCATTTAAAACTGAATTAGAGTTTGTTTTTCCTGTTTCAAGTGAACCACCTTCCTCAAAAATATCACTGTTTGAAATATTATCTTCTAAATACTTAAAAATGGTTTCATTGTCCATTTTTTGTTCAGGAGTATCCCACGAAACTCTGACCTTTTTAGCGGCACTTGATGAAACTTCAGGGTCTGAATGAACTACAGCTACCAAATCACCTTCATTAATCAATTCAACGTTTGGAAAACTTGATAATTCAGAAGCATCTACTTCTAATTTTTTTGAACCAACAATAGTTGGTCTAACAACAGTTGCATACATCATTCCGGGTAATTTAATATCACCCGAATATTTTGCAGTTCCTGTAACTTTAGCAATTGCATCGGTACTAATGATGGGTTTACCAATTAATTTGAATTCGTTTGCTCTTTTTATATCTGGTTTCTTTTCAAGATTTTTTACAATCTTTTTCCCCTTGGTTAATTCGGCATACGTTGTTTTATTTGATGGATTTTCAGCATCATAAATAACGCCATTTTCAAGTTTTAAATTAGCTTCTGAAACTTCTAATTTTGTTGCAGCTAAATCAATTAATATTTCACGAGCTTCGGCTGCTGCCGCTCTTAAAACAGGATCAGCAAAACGAGTTGTTAAGGAACCCCAAGTACCCGCATCATATGGGCATAATTCAGTATCTCCCATAACCATATCAACCATACTAATAGGAACCTCCAATTCATCGGCAACAACTTGAGCAAGAGAAGTTATAATTCCCTGACCCATTTCAATTTTACCTGTATAACAATTTATTCGTCCGTCTTCTTTTACACGAATATAAGCATTAAAGTTTAAGGCGTCCTCTGCATTATTTTGCCCCCAACCTTCTAATAATGATAGTTTTCCTAAACAAAAAACCACAATAATTCCACCACCTAATTTTTTAAGAAAATCTCTTCTATCTAAAGAAATAGGTGTATTTACATCACTAAAATAGAGTTCATCAATTTTATCTGGTTTCATAATTATTGTGTTTTAGATAGTTGTTTTGAGGCTTTTTCAATAGCTTCTATAATTCTATTATAAGAACCACATCTGCATAAATTAGCATCCATAGCAGTAATAATTTCATCACGAGTAGGGTTTTGGTTTTTTAATAATAAACCATATGCATTCATTATCATTCCTGGTGTACAAAAACCACACTGTAGCGCATCCGTTGTTACAAAAGCTTCTTGTATTGGGTGTAAATTAGTACTTGTTCCAATTCCTTCAATTGTAATTACTTCTTTACCTGCTATATCTTCAATAAAAGTCATACAAGAACGTGTTACTTCATTGTTAACTAAAACAGTACATGCGCCGCAATCTCCCAAACCACATCCATATTTAGTACCTGTTTCATCTAAATAAGTGCGAATAACTGTTAATAAAGACTCATCTCCTTGAACCTCAACAGTTACATTTTTAGTATTCAATTTAAAACTAATTGATTGTTTCATTTTAAAATATTTAAATAACTTTTAAAGTTAACTATTAAAAAAATTACACACAACACGAGCTTCTAATTTTAAACGATTATAAATAGCCTTATAAGTGCTTTTTAATTCTTGATTAGCAAGTGTAACATTTTTATCTTTTTCACTACAAATAGATACAATAACCTTTGAATTCAATTTTAAAACATTGTATCTTTAGCTATTGTATTAATCTTTAAATTTTTTTAGAAATGGTTGGAACTTATATTTTTATTTTTATTCTATTATTAATTGTTGTAACAGGTTTATTTACCGTTAAACAACAAACAAACGCAGTAATTGAGCGTTTTGGAAAATATCAAAGCATTAGAGGCGCTGGTTTACAACTTAAAATTCCGATTGTAGATAAAGTTGCTGGTCGTGTTAGTTTACGTGTACAGCAATTAGATGTAATTGTTGAAACAAAAACGCAAGATGACGTTTTTGTACACTTAAAAATTTCGGTTCAGTTTTTAATACGAAAAAATCATGTGTACGATGCATTTTATAAACTTCAAAATCCACATGAACAAATTACAGCTTTTATCTTTGATGTAGTTCGTGCTGAAGTTCCTAAAATGATACTAGATGATGTATTTGAAAAGAAAGAAGAAATTGCATTAGCGATACAACGCGATCTAAAAGAAGCAATGCTTGAGTATGGTTACGACATTATAAAAGCATTAGTAACAGATATTGACCCTGATGAAAAAGTGAAAATAGCTATGAACCGAATTAATGCAGCCGACCGTGAAAAAATTGCTGCACAACACGAAGGTGATGCACAACGTATTTTAATTGTTGAACGTGCAAAAGCAGAAGCTGAAAGTAAACGTTTACAAGGTAAAGGTATTGCAGACCAACGTAGAGAAATTGCACGTGGTTTAGAAGAAAGTGTTGATGTATTAAATAGAGCAGGTATTAACAGCCAGGAAGCTTCTGCATTAATTGTAATTACACAACATTACGATACGCTTCAAAGTATTGGATCAGACACTAAATCTAATTTAATTTTATTACCAAACAATCCAAATGCGGCTAGTAGTATGTTGAATGATATGGTTACTAGTTTAGTAGCAGCAAATAAAGTTCAAGAGTCTTCACATGAAGACATTAAAAAAACTAAAAAATAAATATGATTTTAACAACTACAAATACATTAGAAACGCACCCAATTAAAGAATAT
>NZ_JABDRI010000049.1 GCF_013041805.1 Lutibacter sp. | reverse complement strand
TATTATTTAGACAAGCATTTAGATCTGTTGTATTCAAAATTCATACGTGTAATGTCTAGCAATTGTATTTCTTGAGGGCAAACCATAGCACATGCACCTGTATTAGAACAACTACCAAAACCTTCTTCGTCATGCGCATTTATCATCCATTGTACTCGTTCATTGCGTTCTACTTTTCCTTGAGGAAGTTTTGCTAAGTGACCAATTTTGGCAGATACAAAAAGAGCTGCAGATGAGTTTTTACAAGTTGCTACACAAGCACCGCAACCAATACATGCAGCACTATCAAATGCACTTTCAGCAATTTCGTGGTGAATTGGGATTGAGTTGGCCTCTGGAGCCATTCCTGTAAAAGAAGAGATATATCCTCCAGCTTGAATAATTTTATCCATTGAACTTCTATCCACTTTTAAATCCCTAATAACAGGGAATGAATTTGCTCTAAAAGGTTCAATTGTTATAGTATCCCCATCACTAAATGACCTCAGATGTGTTTGACAAGTTGTATAATGTTCTTCAGGACCATGTGCTTTTCCATTAATAACTAATGAACATTGTCCACAAATACCCTCTCTACAATCGTGATCAAATTCAACAGCAGGTTCACCTTTTGGAGCAAGTTGCTCGTTCAATACATCTAACATTTCTAAAAATGAAGTATCTGGACTTAAATCGGATAACTCATAGGTTACTAATTTTCCCTTTGTTTTGGCGTTTTCTTGTCGCCATATTTTAAGTGTTAATTTCATAATTTTATTATTTGTATGACCGTACTGTTGGTGTAACTTCAGTAAATTCAAGAGGTTCTTTATGTAATTTCCATTTTTCTCCATTTTGCCATTCCCAAGCAGATGAATACATATAGTTTTTATCATCTCTCATGGCTTCTCCTTCAGCAGTTTGATAGTCTTCACGGAAGTGAGCGCCACAACTTTCTTTTCTATCTAGCGCATCAACGGCCATAAGTTCTGCTATTTCTAAATAATCGGCTAGACGTCCAGCTTTTTCTAATTCAGAATTAGGTCCATTTTCATTACCAGGAATTGCTGCATTTTCCCAAAACTCTTTTCTTAATTTTCTAATTTCTTCAATAGCCCAAATCATTCCTTTTTCATTTCTAGACATGGCTACTTCTTTAAACATAATTTTACCCAATCTCCTATGAATTTGATCAACAGGCATAGTACCTTTAATAGCTAATAATTTTGCAACTTGATCTTTTACTTCTTTTTCTGCCACTTCAAATTCAGTAGTATCTGTTGAAATTTTCCCAGTACTAATTTCATTAGATAAGTAGTTAGAAATAGTATTTGGTAAAATAAAGTTACCATCAACTGAAGCCTGTAAAAGTGAGTTGGCACCTAAACGATTTGCGCCGTGATCTGCAAAATTTGCTTCTCCAACTGCAAATAAGCCAGGAATTGTGGTTTGTAATTCATAATCAACCCATAAGCCACCCATAGAGAAATGCGCAGCTGGTGAAATTTTCATTGGTTCTTTATAAGCATTAATTGCTGTAATTTTTTCATACATAGTGAAAAGATTACCGTAGCGTTCTTTAATAGTATCTTCACCTAATCGGTCAATAGCTGTTTTAAAATCAAGATATACAGCATTTTTTAATGGTCCAACACCGTGTCCTGCATCCATTCGCTCTTTAGCAGCTCTTGATGCAACATCACGAGGAACTAAATTACCAAATGCTGGATAACGACGTTCTAAGTAATAATCTCTTTCTTCTTCTGGAATGTCTCCGGGAGCGCGTTTTTCATCTTTATTTTTTGGAACCCAAATACGACCGTCATTTCTTAATGATTCAGACATCAATGTTAGTTTTGATTGGTGCTCACCAGATTGAGGTAATGCCGTTGGATGAATTTGTGTCCAAGAAGGGTTTGCAAAAAATGCACCTTTTTTATGCGCGCGCCAATTTGCCGAACCATTTGAATTCATTGCTAAAGTGGATAAATAAAAGATTTTACCAAAACCACCTGTTCCAAAAACTACAGCGTGGGCAGCATGTCGTTCTATTTCACCTGTGTTTAAATTTCTGGCAATTATTCCCCTAGCTTTACCATTTACAATTACAATATCTAAAATTTCATGGCGGTTGTATTGTGTTAATTTTCCAACTTTAATTTGTTTCATCATTGCTTGATAAGTGGCTAATAATAATTGTTGACCACTTTGCCCACGCGCATAAAATGTACGTGAAACTAATACTCCACCAAAAGACCTATTACTTAAATAACCACCATATTCACGTCCAAAGGGAACACCTTGGGCAACCATATGGTCAATTAAATTAGCAGAAACTTCTGCCATTCTATATACATTCGCTTCGCGAGATCTAAAATCTCCACCTTTAATGGTGTCATAAAACATTCTGTATACATTATCACCGTCGTTTTTATAATTTTTTGCGGCATTCACACCACCTTGTGCAGCAACGGAATGTGATCTACGTGCTGAATCTTGAAAAAAGAATACTTTTACATTATAACCTAATTCTGCCAACGAAGCGGCTGCACCACCACCTGATAATCCACCACCTACAACAATGATATCTAATTTTTTTCTATTTGCAGGATTTACAATTTTAGTTTTAGCAAGGTAATTTTGCCATTTATCTTTTAAAGGTCCTTCTGGAATTTTTGCGTTAAGAGCCATAGTTCTATTTTATTTAAAGTAAAGAATGATTGGAATAATGGCATATAAAATTGCCATAACTAAACTAAAGCATAGTGCGATATACTTAATAATGTTCATTATTTTTTTAGGGTAAATACCTAAAGATTGATGAGCACTTACAATACCATGCACTAAATGAAAGCCTAAAGCTAAAATTCCTATTTCGTAAATAAGTACAATCCACCAAATTTTAAAAGTGGCGAATACCAAATCATACAAATCATGTTCAGTTCCAAGCACTTTATATTTTAGCCAAAATTGTGCCATATGGATAATTATAAAAATACCAATTATAGTTCCTAAGATACCCATATTTCTTGAATACCAAGTGCTAGTAGAAGTATCGGTTACCTGATATTTTTCACCTCGAGATTTGTTGTTTTGAAGTGTTATTAATAAAGCATCTATTGCGTGAATTAAAATAGCAGCATATAAAACCCATGCAACAATTGTTACTGGCCAAAAACTCACTAAAAAGTGAGAATATGCATTATACATATCGTGCACATTTTCCACACCTCCCCAAAATTCTATAGGAAAAAATGACTCAGGAATTACTAAGATAAGATTTCCTATCAAGTGAATTACAAGGAAAAAGATGATAAATAGTCCGGTTATGGCCATTAAATTTTTGCGCCCAACCGATGATTTGAATAGTCCTTTTTTTATTGCCATATGGCTAATTTTTAGAGTTTAGAGGTTAAAGATAGAAGAGCACGACGTTTTTGCGAATGACATTTGTCAGATTTCAGACTCGCAGCATTGTTTAGATTGAGTCTAAATTAACATAATATTATAAATGTGTGTTTAAAAACATTAACTCAATTGATTATATTTGTGCTTAAAAAAAATAAATTAAAAAAAATGGGCGGATTATTATCTTCATCAATTGCAAGGAAAGTAGCTATGGCTTTGTCGGCACTTTTCCTTATTTTTTTCTTAATTATTCATTTAGCAGTTAATTTAACTTCGTTATTTAGTGAAAGTGTCTATAATGATTTATCCCATTTTATGGGAACAAATCCTTTGGTACAATTTGGACTACAACCAGTACTTATTTTTGGTGTTGTTTTTCACTTCGTAATGGGGTTTATTTTAGAGCTAAAGAATAAAAAATCAAGAAATGTAAAATATATAAAATTCAACGGTGCGGCAAATGCTTCTTGGATGTCAAGAAATATGGCTATTAGCGGAGGTGTTATTTTAATTTTTATTGTAATTCACTTTATTGATTTTTGGATTCCTGAATTAAACATAAAATTTGTACAAGGCGATATGTCGGGTATGGAAAATGGGGAATACAGATACTTTGCACACTTACAGCACAAATTTATGAATCCTGTTAAAGTAGGAATTTATGTAGTTGCATTTGTGCTATTAGCATTGCACTTATTGCACGGCTTTCAATCAGCATTTCAATCTATTGGTTTTAATAATAAATACTCAAAATTTGTAAAAAATCTTGGAGTTATTTATTCAATAGTAATCCCATTAGGGTTTATTGTTATTGCATTATATCATTATTTTAACCATTAATCTTAAGAGAATATGACTACTTTAAATTCAAGAGTACCAGAAGGTCCAATAAAAGATAAATGGACAACTTATAAAGACAAAATTAATCTTGTGAATCCAGCAAACAAACGTAATATTGATATTATTGTGGTTGGAACAGGTTTAGCAGGAGGTTCGGCTGCGGCTACTTTGGCAGAATTAGGTTACAATGTAAAAGCTTTTGCTTATCAAGATTCTCCTCGTAGAGCACATTCAATTGCTGCTCAGGGAGGAATTAATGCATCGAAAAATTACATGGGTGATGGTGATTCAAATTACCGCCTATTTTATGATACTGTAAAAGGAGGAGATTATCGTTCACGTGAAGCAAATGTGCATCGTTTGGCCGAAGTTTCAGGAAATATTATTGACCAATGTGTAGCACAAGGTGTTCCTTTTGCAAGAGATTATGGAGGATTATTGGATAATCGTTCTTTTGGTGGAGTATTAGTTTCCAGAACTTTTTATGCAAAAGGTCAAACAGGCCAACAATTACTTTTAGGAGCGTATTCTGCAATGAATCGACAAATTGCTCGCGGGAAAATAGAAATGTTTAACCGTCATGAAATGCTAGATGTTGTAAAAATTGACGGAAAAGCTAGAGGAATAATTGCTCGCAATTTAGTGACTGGTGAATTAGAACGTCATTCGGCTCATGCTGTTGTAATTGCAACTGGAGGTTATGGGAATGTGTACTTTTTATCAACCAATGCAATGGGATCTAATGTTACAGCTTCTTGGAAAATTCATAAGAGAGGAGCATTTTTTGCGAATCCTTGTTTTACACAAATTCACCCAACTTGTATTCCACGATCTGGAGATTATCAATCGAAATTAACGTTGATGTCTGAGTCACTTAGAAATGATGGTCGTATTTGGGTACCTGCTAAATTAGAAGACGCAAAAGCAATTCAAGAAGGTAAATTAAAACCAACTGCAATTCCAGAAGAAGATAGAGATTATTACTTGGAGCGTCGTTATCCTGCGTTTGGTAACTTAGTGCCTCGTGATGTTGCATCAAGAGCTGCTAAAGAGCGTTGTGATGCAGGCTATGGAGTAAATGCTACAGGAGAGGCAGTTTACTTAGACTTTGCAGCAGCAATTCATCGTTATGGAAGCGAGCAAGCTAAAATTCATGGAATTAAAAATCCTTCAGAAGAAAAAATAATTGAATTAGGAGAGGGAATTATTGAAGCGAAATATGGAAACTTATTTCAAATGTATGAGAAAATTGTCGATGAGAATCCTTACAAAACACCTATGATGATTTATCCTGCAACACATTATACAATGGGTGGTGTTTGGGTTGATTATAATTTAATGACAACCGTTCCAGGTTTGTACTGTATTGGTGAGGCGAACTTTTCAGATCACGGTGCAAATAGGTTAGGAGCTTCGGCTTTAATGCAAGGTTTAGCTGATGGTTATTTTGTTTTACCTTATACGATAGGTGATTATTTAGCCGATGATATTAGAACGGGAAAAATATCAACTGATTCTCCAGAATTTGATGAAGTTGAAAAATCGGTAAAAGATCAATTAGAATTTTTCGTCAACAATGAAGGAACGCACTCTGTAGACTATTATCACAAAAAACTGGGTTTAATTATGTGGAATAAAGTTGGTATGTCACGTAATGAAAAAGGATTGAAAGAGGCGATAAAAGAAATCCAAGAAATTCGTGAAGACTTTTGGAAAAATGTGAAAGTACCAGGAAGTTTAAATGAATTAAATCCTGAGTTAGAAAAGGCAGGTAGAGTTGCTGATTTCCTTGAATTAGGTGAATTATTTGCTAAAGATGCTCTAGATAGAGAGGAATCTTGTGGAGGTCATTTTAGAGAAGAACACGTAACGGAAGATGGTGAAGCCAAACGCGATGATAAAAATTACGCATATGTAGCAGCTTGGGAATACACAGGGAAACCAAGTGAAGCTATTTTACATAAAGAACAATTAGAATTTAAAGATATCGAATTAAAAACTCGTTCATACAAATAAGAAAGACATTATGGATTTAACGTTAAAAATTTGGAGACAAAAAGGACCTCAAGATAAGGGGCAAATGGTCGAATATAAAGTTACCGATATTTCAGAGCACATGTCATTTTTAGAAATGATGGATGTGTTAAATGAAAGTTTGGTAGCAAAAAATGAAGTGCCAATTGCTTTTGATCATGATTGCAGAGAAGGTATTTGTGGAATGTGTTCGTTACATATTAATGGAGAGCCTCACGGTCCAGACCGTGGAATTACAACATGTCAACTGCACATGCGTACTTTTAAAGATGGAGATACTATTTATATTGAACCATTTAGAGCAAAAGCATTTCCAGTAATAAAAGATTTAGTAGTAGACCGAACAGCATTTGAGCGAATTCAACAAGCTGGAGGTTATATTTCAGTAAATACATCTGGAAACACACAAGATGCAAATGCAATTCCTATTTCTAAACACAATGCAGATTTATCTATGGACGCTGCAGCTTGTATTGGTTGTGGTGCTTGTGTAGCAAGTTGTAAAAACTCTAGCGCTATGTTATTTGTTTCTGCAAAAGTATCACAATATGCACTATTACCACAAGGTAAAATTGAAGCAAAAGATCGTGTTAAAAACATGGTAGCACAAATGGATTTAGAAGGTTTTGGAAATTGTACCAATACTGGTGCTTGTGAAGTAGAATGTCCTAAAAGTATTTCATTAGAAAATATTGCACGTATGAATCGTGAATATTTAAAAGCGAGTATCTAGTTTTTAAAACATATTCGTGTAAAAACAAAAAACCTAATTCAATTTTTGAATTAGGTTTTTTTGTTTTTAATAATAATTAATTATTGTTTAACAATAATTAATTATATATTTGTTGTATAAAAAAACTATTTTATGAGAAAATTGAATATACTTAAATCTATTATTGATATTTTTTGGATTTTTTCAATGATTTCAATACCTATCATTATTTTTCTGTTTGGTTTTGTTTTTTTTATTGAGGACCTTAGCGCCTTTAATATAAAAATTAATGGTTTAAAAATAGAAACAACTACCATTGTTACAAAAGTAATTTTAGCAGTTATGTTGGTATCATATTTATTATTAATTTACTGTTTATATTTGTTTAAAAAATCACTTCGCTATTTTCAAAAACTTAAAATATTTGATGATTTAGTTATTGATAACTTTAATAGGATTGGTGTTTTTTTGATTATTTCTTCAATTTTAACTGTAGGATCGTCAATAGTTTATAATGCACTATATCAAAAAAAATTGAGTTTAGAAATTGGTTTTAGTCCATTTATTTTAATGTTGAGCTTAGGTTTTTTCTTTATGGTTTTAAGCGAAATATTTAAAATTTCAAAAAATATGAAAGAAGAAAACGAACTAACAATATAAACTATGCCTATAATTGTAAATTTAGATGTAATGTTAGCTGTTCGTAAAATGAGAAGTAAAGACCTCGCTGAAAAAATTGGAATTACACCAGTGAATTTATCAATTTTAAAATCGGGTAAGGCAAAAGCAATACGATTTTCTACTTTAGAAGCTATTTGTAGAGAATTAAATTGTCAACCAGCTGATATTTTAGAATTTTCATCAGAAGAATAACCTTATTTTAAACAACTATTTTATGCAATCATTTAATTTACCTTTCAAGTCTAAATTACCAGAAATACCAACTTCTATATTTTCAATAATGAGTGGTTTGGCAACTCAGCAAAATGCTTTGAATTTATCTCAGGGATTTCCTGATTTTAAAAGTGATTCAAAATTGATAGCGTTGGTAAATACCGCCATGAAAAATGGTAAAAATCAATATGCGCCAATGCCTGGTATTTTTTCGTTAAGGGAGCAGATAGCTCTAAAAGTAGAAAGTTTATATGGAGTTTCTTATAATTCAGATACTGAAGTTACTGTTACAGCTGGAGCAACACAAGCTATATTTACTGTAATTGCAGCGACCATTAAAAAAGATGATGAGGTGATTATTTTTAAACCTGCATATGATTGTTACGAACCTAGCATTGAACTTTTTGGAGGCAAAACAATTTCAGTTCAATTAAACCCAGAAGATTTCAACATAGATTGGGATAAAGTGAAAGGCTTAATTACTGATAAAACCAGAATGATAATTGTAAATACACCTCATAATCCTTCAGGTAGAGTTTTATCTAAAAATGATATGCAACAATTGGAAGCTTTATTAAAAAATACTAATATTTTGTTGCTAAGTGATGAAGTTTATGAGCATATAATTTTTGATGGGGAACAACATCAATCAGCGGTTTTATTTCCTGCATTGGTTGAAAGAACTTTTATCGTGGCTTCCTTTGGAAAAACGTTTCATAATACAGGTTGGAAAATGGGTTATTGTATTGCACCAGCTGAGTTAACAAACGAATTTAGAAAAGTTCATCAGTTTAATGTGTTTAGTGCAAATCACCCAACACAAGTTGCATTGGCTGAATATTTAAAAACGCCTTCAAATTATTTGGAATTAGGTGATTTTTACCAACATAAAAGAGATTTGTTTTTAAGCTTAATAAAAGATTCAAGATTCGAATTTGAACCATCAAAAGGAACGTATTTTCAATTGTTAAATTTCAAAAAAATTACGGATGAAAGCGATTACGATTTTGCATTTCGCTTGACTAAAGAGCAAAAAATTGCTTCGATACCAATTTCAGTTTTTAATGAAAACAATTTTGATTCAAAAGTATTACGTTTTTGTTTTGCTAAAGAAGATGAAACCTTAAAAAGAGCAGCTGAGATATTAAATAAAATCTAGTTTCATAAGCCAATCGGTTTGTTTATCGTTACCAATATAATAAAAGTGAGTATCAAATTTTTTGAAATCATAGCGTTGGTAAAATTTTATTGCGGCTCTATTTTTTTCCCAAACACCAAGCCATAAAAAGGAAACGTTGTTTGATTTAACAATTTTAAAGATTTCAAACAGCATATACTTTCCAATTCCTTGATGTTGAAATTGTTCAATAACATAAATTCGTTCAAGTTCAATTGTTTTAGTATTAAATGTTTCGGTTTGAGCTTCGTTTTTATTGAGTTTAAAATAGCCAACAAGCTTATTATTTAGATAAGTAAAGTAAAAGTCAGAGTTTTCATTTAGAAGCTCAGACCTGATTTTCGATTCACTAAATGCAACATTTATATAATTGCTAAAATCCTTAGGGTTGTTGGCTTTTTCAAAAGCATTAATAAATGTAGTTTTAGATATTTCTACAAGTTTTTTTAAGTTTTTAAGGCTACATTTTTTAAAAGATAAATTCATTAATAAAAAAATGTTTAATTTAGTGCAGCATTAATTTTTTGCATAAACTCTTCAATTTTTGAAGGCTCAAGCCATCTTGTTACAACCACAAGGTCATTTTCTTTA
>NZ_JABDRI010000046.1 GCF_013041805.1 Lutibacter sp. | reverse complement strand
TATAGATTTTTACGAACACGGAGATTTATTATCCCCAAAACAAGTTGCGGAAAATATTTATAATTTAGATACATCCGGAGAATTAAAAAGTGGTCGCATTTTAGATATTCGAAACACGTAATATTTTGAAAAATCGAATAGTCTTCTGCTTGCACTTACACCATGAATTTACAAATTACCAGCATCTATAACATAAATTATCGGTATAATTACAAGGTGCCCTTCCTGAACAAAAGCAATTTGGTAAATAGAATCAGTATCGAAAATTTTGAAAATAATTTTTTAATCTTAAAAACCACTTTTAAGTAATCTTTTAACTTTCATTTTTTTTGCAGGTTTCATTTTAATTAAACCAAATTGTAAAATATTTTATTTTAGCAATATCAGGAATTTGATCTATTGAAACTTCATCTCTACTAAAACTACTTATTCCTAAGTCCTTTTTATCAATTGAAATTGTAGCATTCAATTCATCAATAAAAAGTGTTGCTGAAGTTAACGTAGTCTCTACCTTATTCACTAAATAATTCTCATTAATATCTTTAAATGTAGATTGTAATGAAATTCCTTTGTCTGTTTTATAATTTCTATCAAATATTTGAATACTCTTAATTTTTGACAAAGAATCATTATGCACAACTGGTGATATTTCAAGAAGCTTTTCACCTTTTACAGAAAATATTTCATATTCGTCATCTCCTACAGAAAAAAGTTTTTCACCGTTGCTAGAATTGTTTGAAGGTAGATTTGACACAATTGAATCACTTTCAAAAATAGTATTCAATTCTAAAACCGTCGTCTCCTTTGATAAAAAACCTACCTTCCCTTTTTCTATTAAATACCTATTTTCTTTGGCACACTGAACAAAT
Organism: Lutibacter sp.; assembly: GCF_013041805.1. Taxonomy (GTDB): domain Bacteria; phylum Bacteroidota; class Bacteroidia; order Flavobacteriales; family Flavobacteriaceae; genus Lutibacter. The sequence goes on along the minus strand of NZ_JABDRI010000046.1, from coordinate 4,258 downwards.
AATAAAGAAACTAAAAGTATGGATAAAATATTTTTTAAAACTGAAATTGACATTGATTATTTTTTTATATAATATAACTATAAACGGAATAAACTAACTATTATTTAATAATAATTAAAATTTAAATTACACGCTTTAATATTCCTAGAACACCTCTAATAAACGTTGCACTTGTTACAACTTTTAAAATAGGATTCATTCTGGTGCTTTTTCTCGTACTTGTTGATTTTGACGACTTTTTAATCTCTTTTTTCTTCTCCTCTACTTCTTCTTTCTCATTAATCTTTTCTATTTTTTCCGATAATATTTCATATGCGCTTTCTCGATCAATTATTTCATTGTATTTATAATACAAACGAGAATTATCAATTAATTGTTTTAATTCTTTTTCTGTTAAAATATCCATTCTACTCATTGGTGCACGCATCATTGTGGCCGCTAAAGGAGTTGGACGACCTTTCTCATTCAAAACAGAAATAAAAGCTTCCCCAATTCCTAATTGTGTTAATGTTTCATCAACATCATAATATTCTGAATCTGGGTAATTTTCAGAAGCTAACTTAATAGCTTTTCTATCTTTTGCAGTAAAAGCTCGCAGTGCATGTTGCACTTTAAGTCCTAGTTGAGCTAGCACATCTTCAGGAACATCTTTTGGATTTTGAGTGACAAAAAACAATCCAATTCCTTTAGATCGTATTAATTTTACAATGCTTTCTATTTGTGAAATAAGCGCCTTCGAAGCTTCTCTAAATATTAAATGTGCTTCGTCTATAAATATTACTAACTCTGGTTTTCCACTATCTCCTTGCTCAGGAAAAGTAGCGTAAACTTCAGCTAATAATTGTAACATAAATGTTGAAAACAATTTTGGCTTATCCTGAATATCTGTTAAACGTAAAACTGAAATAATTCCATTACCATTCTCATCTGTTCTTACTAAATCTTTAACATCAAACGAACGTTCACCAAAAAATAAATCACCACCTTGCTGATCAATTTCTATAATTTTTCTCAAAATCGCTCCTGTACTTGCTTTAGAAATTAAACCATACTCTTGTTGTATTTCTTCTTTTCCTTCATCAGTCGCATATTGTAATACTTTTCTAAAATCTTTTAAATCTAAAAGAGGTAATTTGTGATCATCACAATATTTAAAAATTATAGAAACAATTCCGCTTTGAGCTTCAGATAAATCTAATATTCTTGAAAGTAGTACTGGTCCAAACTCAGATACAGTTGCTCGCAATCTAACACCATTTTGATCTGAAATTGTTAAAACTTCTATAGGAAATTTTTTAGCTTCAAAAGGCAAACCAATTGCGGCATGTCTTTCGTCAATTTTTGGATGTCCAGGACTTGCTTCTGCCAAACCACTTAAATCACCTTTTATATCCATTAATAATACCGGAATCCCTTTCTCGGAAAGATTCTCAGCCATTACTTGTAGTGACTTCGTTTTTCCTGTTCCAGTTGCACCAGCTATTAATCCATGTCTATTCAATGTTTTTAATGGAACTTTTACAAATGCATCTTTTACCGTTACACCATCTAACATTGCTGATCCAAAAGTTAGAAAATCACCTTTTGTTTTATAACCCTCAGTAATATGATTAAAAAAAATCTCTTTTCTATTCATCCTTATATTTTTTATAAAAATAGAATATAAAAATCAAATTAAAAATTCCTACAGAAATTAAGTTGAATTTATTTATTATTAGTACTTATTTCTATATTTGCACAATGATAGATGATAACACACAATATCTTATAAATAAAGGAAAAATGCTTCCTTTAATGGAAGAATTTTATACCATTCAAGGTGAAGGGTTTCACTCAGGAAAGGCTGCATATTTCATTAGAATTGGTGGATGTGATGTTGGCTGTCATTGGTGTGATGTGAAAGAAAGCTGGAATTCAGAATTACACCCTCCAACTCTCACAAATTCTATTATTGAAAATGCTAAAGAATACGCTAATACTGTTGTTGTAACGGGCGGTGAACCATCCATGTGGGAATTAGATTACTTAACTAATTCTCTTCAAAAAAATAATATTAAAACTCATATTGAAACTTCCGGAGCTTATAATTTAACTGGTATTTGGAACTGGATTTGCTTATCTCCTAAAAAAACAAAACTACCTTTATCAAATATATATCCTAAAGCTCATGAACTAAAAATAATCGTTGTTACTAAAAATGATTTCATATTTGCTGAAGAACAAGCTTTAAAAGTATCGGATGAATGTGAATTATTTCTACAACCTGAATGGAGTAAACGAGAAATTATTACACCTTTAATAGTAGAATATGTAATGAAAAACCCTCAATGGAAAATTTCTTTACAAACTCATAAATACTTAAATATCCCTTAATTTGAATTCATACTATTTTGGGCTAAACAATAAACTTTATTAAATTGTTCGCCTAAGGTTAAGTTCGAATTATCTATAAAAATAGCATCTTTAGCTATTTTTAATGGTGAGTCCTCTCTAGTTGAATCAATATGATCTCGGTATTCAATATTTTTTAATATTTCATCAAAAGATACATTATCTCCTCGTTTTGTAAGTTCATCAAATCTGCGCTGAGCACGTTTCTCAGCAGATGCATTCATAAATATTTTCAGCTCTGCATTAGGGAAAACTACAGTTCCAATATCTCTACCGTCCATAACAACACGCTTATTAATACCAAACTGTTGTTGTTGTTGAACAAGCTTTCGTCTCACTTCTGAAACTTCAGCCACTTTACTTACTAGCTCTGAAACTTCAATATTTCTAATTTCTTTTTCTACATTAACATCATTCAAATATATTTCTGCAAAACCTAGTTCCGAATTATACCTGAACAATAAATTAATTTTAATTAAATCTTGAACTAATTTATCCTTATGAAAATAACTCTTTGAAATTAGGTTATTCTGCATTGCATACAAAGTAACTGCCCTATACATTGCACCTGAATCAACATAAATATATTCTAATTTACGTGCTAGTTCCTTGGCTATGGTACTTTTACCAGTGGAGGAAAATCCATCTATTGCTATTGTAATATCTTTCAAATTATTAATTTAAATCGATTTGTAAACTAAATGTATTTGCATTTGATGCTGGATGATATTTTGAAAAAGCATAATTAAACTTTAATTTATTCATTTTTAATCCAAAACCAGCAGTAAAACCTGCAAAGGTCCTTTTATCAATTAATCGCAATTCATAAGCTCTTCTAAAATTATAACCAAATCTCAAGTTAAATGCTCCTTCCGAAAACAATTCAGCACCAATAGAAACATGACGAAATGAATTTTCAAAAAATGAAATTTCTTCATCATATATATTCCCATCAATATCCGTAGAAGCATTAGAAGGATTATTGACAGAAATATTCCATTGCTGCAAATTATCTACCGTAAAATGCCAAATTATTGGTACATTCTCCAATGCATAGGAAGCCCCAAATTCTATTTGCAAAGGTAACTTTTCTCTTGTTTCATCAAAAACAGTAACCTGATAACCTAAATTACGAATTACTAGTGTAAAAACATATGGCTGCTCATCACTATAGTATAACAACGACCAATCTGAAGCAATTCCAACTGAAGAATAATTATCAATAACTGAATTTATAAGTTTAACATTTGCCCCAACAAACAAATCTGTTTTAAAAATATTATATGAGTAACCAAGAGAAACTGCTAAATCATATGCTTTAAATATACCTGTCTCCAAACCATTTTCATCAGCACCAACAAACTTTCCATAATTTAAATAAGTGATTCCTCCATGAAGTGTTCCAAACTTTTGACTTACCATGTGAGCAAAAGCCGCTGAAGTCAAATTAACATCTGCTAGATAATTTAAATAATTTACAGATATTCTATTATCCAACTCCTGACTAATTACAGAAGGATTCCATAACGGTTGATTGACATCATCCATCAAAGTCAACGTTTTACCTCCCAATGCTGCTTGTTTTGCAGATCCCGTTAAATTTAAGAAATTATAGACACTTTCACCTCCAACTTGTGAAAATGAATTCAAAGAAAGTAATGAAATAAGTAGAATAAATCTTTTCATATATAGGTAACAAAATAAACTTAAAAATAACTCAAAACCCAAAAAAAAGATTGTTTATTTTTAAAAATTAACACAACCAAAAAAAACCTTCAATAAATAAATATTGAAGGTTTTCAAAAGAAAGGCAGTGACATACTCTCCCACCTAGTGGCAGTACCATCTGCGCTGATAGGCTTAACTT
>NZ_JABDRI010000021.1 GCF_013041805.1 Lutibacter sp. | reverse complement strand
CTCGTTGGCCACTTGAGTATCTCACCAATTTTTCAAAGATCTGAGCCGATGGAGGGACTCGAACCCACGACCTGCTGATTACAAATCAGCTGCTCTAGCCAGCTGAGCTACATCGGCATTTTACTCCATAAAAGAAGTCCGCTATTTCTAACGGACTGCAAATGTATTAAAGTTTTAATTTTAAACAAAACTTTTCTAATAATTTTTTTATATTATTTTGTTCTAATCTTTTCCTTGGTTTTTGTTAATTGTCTTTTTAATGAATCAGTAGCTAACATAACCCCTTCTTCGAAGGTTTTACATTGCTTTTTAATAACTAAATCATTTCCTGGAATATTCAATTTAATATCTACTACTTTGTTCTCTTTATCACTTGTTTGTTGAACTTTTAAAAATACATCTGAATCAACTATCTTATCATAGAATTTTTCTAAACTATTTATTTTTTTCTCTACAAATTCAATAAGGCCTGCATCGGCATTAAAATTAACTGACTGTACTCTTACTTTCATAATAAATTAGTTTTTTTTGCTCCTTGGGTGAGCTTGGTTATACACTTCTTTCAATTTTCCCAAACTACTATGGGTGTAAATTTGTGTTGATGCTAAACTAGAATGCCCAAGCAATTCTTTGACTGAGTTTAGATCAGCACCTTGATTTAATAAATGTGTGGCAAAAGAATGCCTTATGATATGAGGACTTTTTTTTACTTTCGACGACACAGTACTAAAATAATTATTTATTACTCGATACACAAATGTATCGTATAGTATTTTTCCTTTTTTTGTTATAAATAAATAAGACTGAATTGTGTTTATTTCTTTCCTTATATCTATGTATTTCAATAATGTCTTTTGCACTGATTTAATTAACGGAATATATCTTTCTTTATTACGCTTTCCTAAAACTTTAAAAGTTTCATTTGCAATATCTATATCCTCAATTTTAATATGGATTAGTTCACTTCTTCTAATTCCTGTTGAATAAAATAATTCTACAATTAACTTATCCCTTAAAGATTCAAAATCATTTTTATCATCAAATAAGTGAAGTACTGAAATTATTTCCTTTTCAGAAAAAGGAACTTGAACTTTTTTGGGGACTTTTAAAGCTTTATGTTTAGCTAAAGGATTAAACTCTAAATTTTTTGATTTCTGAAGAAATTTATAAAACGATTTTAATGATGAAATTTTTCTGTTGATTGTTCTGTTCGAAACCTTTGACTCTACTAGATGTACAATCCAATTTCTAATTTGTGCATAATTGACATCACTAATTTTTTGATTGTCATACTCTTTATTACAAAATTTTTGAAACGAATTTAAATCATTCAAATACGCAGTTATGGTATGCTTAGAGTATTTTTTTTCTAAAGTTAGATAATTTAAAAAAGATTGTATTGGCATAAAAAAACCGTTAATAAACAAATTTACAAATTGTAAGTTTCATTTACTAACGGTTTAACTGTTTAAAGTTAAATAATATTAACCCTGCTCTTCAGCCGTTCTTAATTTTTGAACATATTGAGCTTTTATATTTTGCGCACGCTTCACTACTGAAGGTTTATTGAATTGTTTACGATTACGTAAGTTCTTCATTGTTTTCGTACGATCAAATTTTCTCTTGTAACGTTTTAACGCTCTATCAATGTTTTCTCCGTCCTTTACTGGTATAATTAACATGTGTTAGCACCTCCTTTCAAACTGTTCTCTTTTAAATTTTGGATTGCAAATATACAACTAAATATAAAACTGTGTATATTTTGAATAAAAAAATCAACTAAAAATTAACTTTCGTTGATTTTTTATCTTTTGGGACAGCTTTTAGGCTTAAGTTGCCGGTTTATATTCTTTTTTATCAATCACCATTTTTGCAATAATTTCTCTCAAAATTTCTGAAGTTCCACCCCCAATTGGTCCTAATCTACTATCTCTAAATAATCTAGCCATTGGATATTCTTCCATATAACCATAACCACCTAGCAATTGTAAGCAATCATAAATAACTTTATCAGCAATTTTTGTGGAAAGTAATTTAGACATACTAGCTTCTTTTACGATATATTGACCTTGACTAAGTCTTTTTGCAATAGAATAATTAAATTCCTTACACATTTCCACTTCACTCGCCATATCTGCAACTTTATGCCTTAAGGCTTGAAATTTATCAAGTGTTTTTCCAAAAGCTTCTCTTTCAGACATATAATTAAGTACATACTCTAATGCAAATTCTGCCCTTGCATGTGCATTAACACCCATAACTAATCGCTCAAGTGCAAAATGACTCATAATATATGGAAACCCTTTTCCTTCTTCCCCTAACAAATTATCAGCTGGAATTACTACATTATCAAAAGCTAATTCAGCTGTATCAGATGCTTTCCACCCAAGTTTATCTAACTTCGTCGCTGTAATACCTTTTGTTTCTCTATCAAGAATAAAAATACTTATTCCTTTACTTCCTAAAGCCATATCTGTTTTAGCTGAGACTATTAAATAATCGGAATAAAACCCGTTTGTAATAAACGTTTTAGAACCATTTAAAATGTAATTATCTCCTTTCTTAACAGCCGTTGTTCTCATTCCTGCAACATCTGAACCTCCCGAAGGCTCAGAAATACATAAACAACCTACTTTATCTCCTTGAATACTTGCGGTTAAATACTCTTGCTTTATTCTTTCATCGCCTTCTTCACACACATGAGTCATTGCTAAATACATATGCGCCCACATAGCTGCAGCGAAACCACCTGAATTTACTTTTTGTAATTCTTCTAAAAATATAACAGTATAAAAAATATCTAAATCTAATCCGCCATATTCCTCAGGAGAATTTATCCCAAAATAGCCCATATCACCAAACTTCTTCCAGATAGAACGATCAATAGCACCTGCCTTTTCCCATTCATCAACATTTGGAACCACTTCTTTTTGTAAAAAATCTCTAAAACTATCTCTAAACGATTGGTGTTCTTCTGTAAAATACATATTATTCATTGTGCGAAGTAACTTAAGTTTATATAATTATTCAGCGCGCAAATATAAGGCTATTCTATCAAATTTTTCTAAAGGAAAACCTTCAATTTTTTTTAATTCATCAATATGTTGAATTTCAGCAACTTCATCTCTGTAATTAAAAATTTTCTTAGTTAGTTCATAATCAATATAAACGATAGATAGTACTTCTTTAAAACTTGCTTCGTTTATATTCAATTTTTTAATAACGGGCTTTTCAAAAACTTCAAAATACATTAACACTTTATCAATTATTTCTTTATCAATATTCCATACTTCATATAATTGATTATTAAATGAAAACCCTTGTAATTTAGTTCTATATGTTACTATTCTATTAGCAAGTTTTTCTCCTATTCCATTTACAATTCGCAAATCAGCAATTGTCGCAAGATTTAAATCTTTTTTTAAAATGGGTATACTTCTTTTAACTACTTTGATATTCTTAGAATTTGATTTTGGCTCTTTTACCCAATCTGGAAATTTAAAATAGGGACTTATAAGGTTTAACAAACTATCACTAACTGTAGTAACTTCTTGAAACTGATGTATTGAATTAACATATTTACCTTTAGCTCTAAATAATAAAAGATTATCAATTTCATCATTACTCATTCCGAGCTGAAATCCTTTATAATCAGTTATAAAATTTGGATTAAATGGATAGATTTTTGGTTTTCTATTTTCTAACTCTATACGTTTTAAAGAATCCATTTCAGCTTGAAATTCTATAATTTCATTTGTAGAAAAATCAATATTTTCATCAGAAGAAAAATCAACAAAAAAGAAAATAAATTGGAGAAAAATAATAACTGTAATCAAAAAGAAAATCCCATTTCGCTGGCTTTTATTATACCTAAAATGGGATTTCAAAAATTTCATATTTTATAAAAAAACTATTTTACACTTGATTTTATTGCTTTCATGTATTTAGCTAATTCACCTTTAACCTTAGGGGCCAAAAGTACCAATCCAATCATGTTAGGAACCATCATTGCAAAAATCATAGCATCTGAAAATCCAATAACTGAGCCTAAACTAGCTGCCGAACCAATAACTACAAAAACCAAGAATAAAAGTTTATACGTATATTCTGTTCTTTTAGTTCTTCCAAATAAATAAGCCCAACCTTGAAAACCATAATAAGACCAAGAAATCATTGTACTAAATGCAAATAATACAACAGCGATGGTTAATACATAAGGGAACCATGAGATTACCGAAGCAAATGCTCCAGAGGTTAATAAAATTGCTTGGGCATCATTTAAACTTGCGTTTTCTGCAGTAACATTTCCTGTAATAATCAAAACCAAAGCAGTCATTGTACAAACCACAACAGTATCTATAAAAGGTTCTAGCAAAGCAACCATACCTTCTGATGCAGGATACTTCGTTTTTACCGCTGAGTGCGCAATAGATGCAGAACCAACACCAGCTTCATTCGAAAATGCTGCTCGTCTAAAACCTTGTACTAGAACACCAATCGCTCCACCAGCTACACCTTCAGGACTAAAGGCTCCATTAAAAATTTGTGCAAATGCATCACCAATCATATCATATTTTGCAATAAGAACAAAAATAGAAGCTGCCACATAAATAACTACCATAAAAGGTACAATTTTATCGGTAACCTTAGCTATTTTTTTAATTCCACCAATAATTACTATCCCAACTAAAACAGCCATAATAACACCAAACAACCAGCCTTTTCCATATAAAAATGAGCTTTCTCCTCCAGTTATATTTTCAACTAATTGAAATGCTTGATTTGCCTGAAACATATTTCCCCCACCAAAGGATCCTCCAATTACAAAAACAGCAAAAACAGCTGCTAAAACTTTTCCTAAGCCTGCTAAACCTTTGTCTTTTAAACCTTTTGTTAAGTAATACATCGGGCCACCATAAACGGTCCCATCAGATTCAATATCTCTATATTTTACACCTAATGTACATTCTACAAATTTTGATGCCATTCCTAAAAACCCAGCTACAATCATCCAAAATGTAGCTCCTGCTCCACCAATTGAAACTGCAATCGCTACACCCGCAATATTTCCTAAACCAACAGTAGCAGATAATGCAGCCGTTAAGGCTTGAAAATGGGATACTTCACCTTCATGTCCCTCAACTCTAATCGTATCTGGATTATCACCATCATCAGTAAAAACTGAGTCAGAAACTTCAACTTTATGATCTTTTCTATCATCTAAATCATCATACTTTCCACTTACAATTTTTATTGAGGTAAAAAATCCTTTAAAATTTATAAAGTTAAAATAGAACGTAAAATAGGTTGCACCTAAAATTAAAGGAAACAACACCCAATAGATTTGGATATTCTCAGAAAATGGTATTTGATAAAAAATAAAATTAACAAACCAGCCTGTGGCATTTCCAAATGCTTCGTCTATTTGTTGGTCTAATCCTTTTTCTTGGGCAAAAGTTAGTACTGGAACTATTAATGAAATAATAGTTAGAAGTTTTTTATACATAATGTTTGTTAATTTTTAAAAAGTAGCTGCAATATGGCAAAAAAATGAGTTTGCTACAAGTTTTTAACTTTAAACTTGAAATATCCCCAAAATAAAAAGATAAAGTTTATAGCATTTGACGTAACTTCTCAATTTGATTTGGCCTTCCAAGTACAATAAGGTTTGACCCCGAATCTAATGATGTTGTAGGTTCTGGATTGATAATATATTCATTTTTAGATGTTTTAAATCCAATCACATTACACCCTGTTTTTCTCCTCAAATCTAAATCTAGTAAAGTTTTATTCAAAAATTCTTTGGGTAAATCGTTAATTGCTATTTCTTCTAAATTTGTATCACATTCTTCAGAAATTTTTAATTTATCTACAAATTCAACTAAATCTGGTGTTACTACCAGTGATGCCATATGCTCACCTCCAATTTTATCTGGCATAATAATATTTGTAGCTCCAGCAATTTTTAATTTTTTAAATGAAGATTCGCTCGATGCTCTACTGATAATTGTAAATTCCTTATTTATTTGCCTCGCAGACAGCACTACAAATAAATTATCAGCATCAGATGGCAAAGCAGTAATTAAGCTTTTTGCATTTTTTATTGCTGCCTCATTTAATGTTTTATCTTCAGTAGCATCCCCTTCAACATATAGCATATTTGCTTTATCTAACTCCTCTAAAATTTCTTTATCTTTTTCAATTACAATACAAGGCATATTAAATTTTTTTAACTGCACAACTGCCTGTCTTCCATTACGACCATAACCACATACAATAGTATGATTCTTTAATTTCTGAATTTTTTGTTGCATTTTTTTATATTTTAAAAGTTGAAAAAAATTGTCGTTTGCTAAATATTCTGTTAAAGCTGTAACAAAATAACCATAAACTCCAATGCTGAGTACAATTAATCCTATAGTGAAAAGTTTTTCTGTTTGATTTAATTCGTGTAATGTACCAAATCCAACTGTAGACATTGTAATTACAGTCATATACAAGGAATCAATTAAGCTCTCATTTGAAATAATTGTATACCCAGATACTCCTATAAATAAAACTATCGTTATTAAAATTAAAGAAATATATAATTTTGTTCTTACAGCCATCCTCTTTTATAAATCAAAAACTGAATTTCTTTTTGTATAAATCATATCTTTTAACTTTAGTAAAAATGCTAATGTCAAATATATTCCAAATGAAAAACCAAATGTTACAAAAGAAATATATATAAAAAATAAGCGCACATTAGAAACGCTCATCCCTAGCCTATCTGCTAATCTTGAGGAAACAGCAAAACCGTGTTTTTCAAAATAATGTCGTAAAGAATCAATCCAATCCAAAAGTTTAAAATTTTTAACGCAATATACTAATTTCCAAAATAAGATTTAACTCTTTACTAAGATTTATACTTACAATTAATTAACTTTGCAACTTTCCAAAAAATAAATGACAAAACACGAAGAATATATTGAAGTTGTTGGCGCTCGAGTTCATAATTTAAAAAATATTGATGTTCGTATTCCACGAGAAAAGCTTGTAGTTATTACAGGTTTAAGTGGTAGTGGAAAATCCTCACTGGCTTTTGATACTATCTATGCCGAAGGACAGAGACGATATATTGAAACTTTTTCTGCCTATGCAAGACAGTTTTTAGGTGGCTTAGAAAGGCCTGATGTTGATAAAATTGACGGACTTTCTCCTGTAATTTCAATTGAACAAAAAACAACCAATAAAAGTCCACGTTCTACCGTAGGGACAATTACTGAGATTTACGATTTTTTACGTTTGTTATACTCAAGAGCTTCAGATGCTTACTCTTACAATACCAATAAAAAAATGGTAAGCTATAGTGATGAGCAAATTAAAGAACTTATTCTAAAAGATTTCAATGGAAAAAAAATAGTGATTTTAGCACCAGTTGTAAAATCTAGAAAAGGTCATTACAGAGAACTTTTTGAGCAAATTGGAAAACAAGGTTTTGTAAAAGTGCGCGTTGATGGAGAGATTTTAGATATTGAAAAAGGAATGCGAATTGACCGCTACAAAACTCATGACATTGAAATTGTGATTGATAGATTACTTGTAAATACCTCATCAGATAAAAGATTAGAAGAAACAATTACAACTGCTTTATATTCTGGTGATAATATATTAATGGTTTTAGAACACGAAACAAATACACCACGCTATTTTAGTCGCGATTTAATGTGCCCAGAAACAGGCATTTCATATCCAAACCCTGAACCTAATAACTTTTCGTTTAATTCTCCAAAAGGAGCCTGTAATAAATGTAATGGTCTAGGAAAAATAAACAAAATAAATTTTAAAAAGATCATCCCAGATAATAATATATCTATAAAAAGTGGAGGTATTCTTCCAATTGGAGAGCAAAAAAATAGTTGGATTTTTAAACAACTTCAACTAATTGCAGATCGTTATAAATTTCAATTAACCGATCCAATTTCTAAAATTCCTAAGGAAGCCCTTGAAATTATTTTAAACGGTGGAAATGAAAAATTTAAAATAACCTCAAAAACAGTTGGAATAACTAGAAATTATGAAATTGATTTTGAAGGTATTATTAATTTTATTGAAAATCAATATAAGTCTAGCGATTCCACTTCCATAAAACGATGGGCCAAAAATTTTATGGATGAAGTTTCTTGTGATTCATGTGAAGGTAAAAGGCTTAAAAAAGAAGCGCTTTATTTTAAATTAAACAAAAAAAATATTAGCGAACTAGCTCAATTAGATATTTTAGAACTTGCGACTTGGTTTGAAAACCTAGAAGAACAGCTAAGTGAAAAACAACTAAAAATAGCATCAGAAATATTAAAAGAAATTCGAACTAGAATTCAGTTTTTATTAAATGTTGGCCTCGACTATTTATCTTTAGATCGAAGTTCTAAATCATTGTCAGGTGGAGAAGCCCAGCGCATACGATTAGCTACTCAAATTGGCTCTCAATTGGTCGGTGTGCTTTATATTTTAGATGAACCGAGTATTGGCTTACATCAGCGGGATAATAAAAAATTAATCGACTCTTTAATACACTTAAGAGATATTGGGAATTCAATTATTGTTGTGGAGCATGACAAAGATATGATTGAACATGCCGATTTTGTATTAGATATTGGTCCAGGAGCCGGGCATCACGGCGGTGAAATTGTTAGTGAAGGAACTTTTCTGGAATTAAAACAGCACAAAACATTAACGGCCGATTATTTAAATGGTACAAAAATAATTGAAGTACCCAAAGAAAGAAGAAAAGGGAATGGTAAAAAAATAACGTTAACAGGTGCTACAGGTAATAATTTAAAAAATCTAACGGTTGATTTTCCTTTAGGAAAACTTATATGTGTAACTGGTGTTTCAGGTAGTGGAAAGTCTACCTTAATAAACGAAACATTATATCCTATCTTAAACAAACATATTTATAGAGGCGTAAAAAAACCAATGCCTTATAAAACTGTTAAAGGACTAGAACATATTGATAAAGTAATAGATATAGATCAATCGCCAATTGGTAGAACCCCAAGGTCAAATCCAGCTACATATACCGGCGTTTTTAGTGAAATTAGAAGTTTATATGCCAAAACAAGTGAAGCTTCCATTAGAGGGTATAAACCCGGAAGGTTTTCATTTAATGTAAAAGGTGGAAGATGTGAAACTTGCCAAGGTGGCGGTGTTCGTGTTATTGAAATGAACTTTTTACCCGATGTACATGTTGAATGTGAAACTTGCCAAGGCAAACGTTTTAATAGAGAAACTCTAGAAATTAGATACAAAGGAAAATCTATTTCAGATGTATTAAATATGACTATCGATGATGCAGTTGATTTTTTTGAACATATTCCAAAAATTTATAGAAAACTTAAAACAATTCATGATGTTGGTTTAGGCTATATTACATTAGGTCAGCAATCTACAACACTTTCTGGTGGAGAAGCTCAACGAATTAAACTAGCTTCTGAGCTATCAAAAAAAGATACTGGAAATACGTTTTATATTTTAGATGAGCCTACAACAGGACTTCACTTTGAAGATATTAGGGTTCTTATGGAAGTTTTAAATAAATTAGCCAATAAAGGAAATACCATTCTCGTCATAGAACATAATTTAGATGTAATAAAACTAGCGGATTATATTATTGATATAGGAATGGAAGGCGGTAAAAAAGGCGGTCAATTAATTTGTTTTGGGTCTCCAGAAAAAATTAGTACTCACAAAAAAAGTTACACAGCACATTATTTAAAAAAAGAATTAAATTAGTAACCTAATTTAAAATACTGTTATTTAGCAATTGAAAAATGAATACTTATGACACCTAACGAGGATAGAAAAATTAGAGAAAAGTTTAAGCAAAAGACCTGGAATGAAGTTAAAACTAATGACGCTTGGGCAATATTTAAAATTATGGCCGAATTTGTTGAGGGCTTCGAGCGTTTGAGTAAAATTGGACCATGTGTAAGCGTATTTGGTTCAGCAAGAACAAAACCTGGCGAAAAGTATTACAAATTAGCTGAAAATATTGCTTTTGAACTAACACAAAATGGATACGGAGTAGTTACTGGAGGTGGCCCTGGAATTATGGAAGCTGGAAATAGAGGTGCTGCAAGAGGAAAAGGGATATCTGTTGGCCTAAACATTGATCTGCCATTTGAACAACATGATAATCCATATATAGATCCTGATAAAAGTCTAGACTTTGATTACTTTTTTGTGCGAAAAGTAATGTTTGTAAAATACTCTCAAGGATTTGTAGTTATGCCAGGTGGCTTTGGAACATTAGATGAACTTTTTGAAGCAATTACACTAATTCAAACAAGAAAAATAGGAAAATTTCCAATTGTTTTGGTAGGAAGAAAATTTTGGGGAGGACTTATGGATTGGATTAAAAATACATTACTTGAAGCGGGAACAATTAGTCCAAAAGATTTGGATTTAATTTCTTTAGTTGATAATGAAGAGGAAGTTTTAGATGTTATAAATACTTTTTATAAAAAATATAGTTTAAGTCCAAATTTCTAAACTGCCCCTTTTGAAAAAAATACTATTTCATATAATTTTAAGCTTTATTTTTAGTTCGAATATTTTTGCTCAAGCTACTAATAATATAAAAATTTCAGCTGTTTTAAATTCAGACACCAATGAAATTAAAATAAAACAAGAAACAGTTTTCCATAACAAATCAGATAGCATTTTAAATGTCATTTATTTTCATAATTGGGCAAATTCATATAAAGATAAGAACACACCATTAGCTAAACGTTTTATTGAAAATTACTCTAAAACATTTCATTTTACTAATGACAAAAATCGAGGGAGTTCAGTCATAAAAAGTATTTCTACAGATTTTGAAATTGCTACTTGGGAAATCACTGAAGAAAATCCTGATATCTTAAAAGTTAATCTTAACAAATCACTAAACCCAAAAGACTCTGTACTTATAAGTGCCACATACATTGTTAAAATTCCGAGTGATAAGTTTACGGATTATGGTGTCAATGAAGAAATATATAATTTGAAATATTGGTATATCACACCGGCCGTATACTCCAATAAATGGGTATTATTCAATAATTTAGATATGGATGATTTGTGTATGGATTTTACCAATTACCAAATAGATTTAAAAGTTCCAAAAGATTTTATAGTAAATAGTGATTTAAATTCAACAAATACAATTACTTCAAATTTTAACAATTATTTACTGACTGGTAAAAACAAATTAGATATAGAATTAAATATTACAAAAAATAGTGACTTTGTTTCATATGACTTATCTGAAATAGAAATTAGTACAAATTTAGATTCGGAGGAACTAAGTGAAAATTTAAAGTCTAGCATTTTAAAAAGAGAGTTTCATTTTATTCAGACATATTTAGGAAAATTCCCTCAAGATAAACTGTTGCTAAATAAAATAGAGTATGACAAAAATCCGGTTTATGGATTCAATCAATTACCTTCATTTTTAGCTGCTTATAGTGATGCTTTTGAATGGGATATTCAGTTATTTAAGGTACTCTCTAAAAAATATATTGAACAAGTTTTTTTATTCAATAAAAGAACTGACTATTGGCTTGCAGACGGCTTACAAACTTATTTAATGATAAAGTATGTAGAAAGGTTTTATCCTGAAGTGAAAGCTATTGGAAATATTTCTCAATTATGGGGTGTTAAAGGTTTCAATTTAGCCAAAATTGATTTCAATGATAAATACCCTTTTGTATATCAATTCGCTGCAAGAAAAAATTTAGATCAAGCGCTAACAGCACAAGCGGATTCGCTTTCTAACTTTAATAGAAAAATTGTAAATAAATATAAAGCCGGATTAGGTATTAAATATTTAGAAACCTATTTAGACGATATTTCTATGCCTGATATTATCTATGACTTTTCTTATAAAAATTCTGGAAAAAAAATTGAAAGTAATGATTTTATTAAATTTTTAAAAGTTGCCTCTATTAAAGATATCGACTGGTTTGAAAATGACTATTTACAAACAAATAAAAAAATAGATTATACTATTAAAAAAATTAAAAAAAATAATGATTCACTTGAAGTAAGCATTTTAAATAGACGAAAGTTTACCACACCAATTAAATTGTATGGAGTAAAAGATCAAGAAATTAAATTTACTAAATGGCTCTCAAACATAGATTCTCTTACAACAATTAAAATTCCTACCAATGGTTTTGACAAACTTTCATTAAATTATGAATCTATACTTCCTGAATATAACTTAAGGAATAATTGGAAAAGTGTTGATAAAAAATTATTCAACAGACCTTTACAGGTAAAGTTCTTGAAAGATATTGAAAACCCATATTATAATCAGTTTTTTTACACACCCGTATTTAGGTACAACTATTATGATGGAGCAGTTTTAGGTTTGGCTATTTCAAATAAAACATTACTTAATAAAAGTTTTCAATATAAACTTACACCATCTTTTGGAACAACGAGTAAAGCTCTCTCCGGAACATTTTCTTTTTTATATGAATATTTACCCGAAAATAAGCAAGTAGATAGATTCTTAGCGGGAATTTCAGGAAGTACTTTTCAATATGCTGAAAACTTAACCTACACAACTCTTACTCCTTTCGCTTTACTTGAATTTAAACGGAAAAGCTTAAGAGACGTTAGTAGAAATGCTATTAGTGCTTCATATACCATCGTAGATCGTGAAAGATCTCTTACTCAAACTCAACCTAACGAAGCTAATAAATACAATGTTTTTAGTCTTAATTATGGATATTCCAGACCAGAAATCATTGACGATTTTAGATTTTCTACCGGATTTGAAGTTTCTAGTAAGTTTAGCAAAATATCATTAACTGCTCATTTTAGAAAATTAACAGATACTAATAGACAATTTGACTTTAGATTTTTTGCGGGCTCTTTCATTAAAAATAATACTTCTACAGACTTTTTTAGCTTTGCTCTAGACAGACCTACTGATTACTTGTTTAGATATGATTATTTAGGAAGATCGGAAACAACTGGTTTTTTCAGTCAACAAATCATCATAAATGAAGGTGGCTTTAAATCAATATTGCCTGTTTCATATGCAAACCAATGGCTTAGTACTATAAATACAAGTATTGGCTTATGGAGATGGTTAGAAGTTTATAGTGACGTTGGTTTTGTAAAAAATAGAAATCAAAAAGTATATTTTGCTCATGAAAATGGAGTAAGATTAAATTTTATTCAAGATATTCTTGAAGTCTATTTTCCATTTCATTCAAATTTAGGATGGGAAACTTCACAACCCAATTACAGCTCAAAAATTAGATTTGTATTAGTTATAAAGCCAAAAAAAATCTTCAACTTTATTAGAAGAGGATTCTATTAATTTTTGTTAAAAATAGATTCTCAAAACTCAATTACTAATAAATTCATAGCTAACTGTCCCTTTTTCAAAGTTATATTCAATAAATTTTGATTTGCCTGCCTTATTTTTATCTATCATATAAAAATACTACCTTTGCACAACTAAAAAAATCAAAAATATGAAAGTAAAACCTTCATCTAAAAACCTTGAACCATTATCTTTCAAAGAGTTTAAAAAAGAAGTATTACAAGATTACAAAACAGCAGTTGTAAGCAGAGAATGTAGTATTCTGGGTCGAAGAGAAGTTTTAACTGGAAAAGCAAAATTTGGCATTTTTGGTGATGGAAAAGAAGTTCCACAATTAGCAATGGCAAAAGCATTTAAAAAAGGTGACTTTAGGTCTGGCTATTATCGTGATCAAACATTTATGATGGCGATAGGCGAATTAACACCTCAACAATTTTTTGCTGGATTATATGCCCATGCTGATATTAATGCAGACCCAATGTCTGGAGGAAGACAAATGGGAGGACACTTTGCAACACACAGTTTAGATGAAAATGGACAATTTAAAAATTTAACAGAACAATATAATTCAAGTGGTGATATCTCACCTACTGCCGCACAAATGCCGCGAATGTTAGGGATTGCACACGCGTCAAAATTATTTAGAGAACTTCCAGAAATAAAGAATTCTAAATTTTCTAACAACGGGAATGAAATCTCTTGGGGAACTATAGGTAATGCGAGTACTTCTGAAGGAATATTTTTTGAAACAATTAATGCTGCTGGTGTATTACAAGTGCCCATGATAATAAGTGTTTGGGATGATGATTATGGTATCTCAGTACCAGCTAAATACCAAACAACAAAGGAAAATATTTCAGAAATTTTGAAAGGTTTTCAAAGAGATAATAATTCAAAAGGATATCAAATTTTAGTAGTGGAAGGATGGGATTATCCTAAATTAATTGATATTTACCATAAAGCTTCAAAAATAGCGAGAGAAGAACATGTTCCTGTGTTAATTCATGTAAAGGATTTAACACAACCACAAGGTCATTCAACTTCCGGCTCTCATGAACGTTACAAAACAAAAGAACGGTTAACCTGGGAAAAACAAAACGATTGTATTATTAAAATGCGAGACTGGATTCTTGAGTTTAACTTAACAGATGATCAAAATAATACATTAAAATTTATAGATTCTGAGGAAGAGCTAATTAAAATTGAAAAAGATGCAAAAAAAGAAGTTAGCGCTGCTAAAAGAGAGGCTTGGAATGCTTTTTTAAATCCTATAAAAGAAGAAAAAATAACTCTTTTAAATATATTAAATAACCTCTCCGAAAAAAGTAAAAATAAGGCATTTATTAGTAAATTAATAAATGACTTAGCTTCTGTTTATGAACCTTTAAGAAAAGATATTCTTGCTACCGCGAGAAAAGCATTGATCTATGTAAGAGATGAAAGTTTAACAGAAAAAACTCAGTTACAAAATTGGACCATTAATTATATCAAAACGAAGCAACCAAAATATAGTTCTCATCTATACAGTCAAACCGACCAAAGAGCTAGTCTTTCAAAAGAAGTGCTTCCTACATATGATAAAAATGCCGAATTGGTTGATGCTAGAATTATTATAAAGGATAATTTTGATACCTTATTTTCAAAATATAATAACGTCTTTATTTTTGGTGAAGACACTGGAAATATTGGAGATGTAAACCAAGGCTTAGTTGGATTACAAGAAAAATATGGTAAATTAAGAGTTTCAGATACTGGAATAAGAGAAGCAACAATAATTGGTCAAGGTATTGGTATGGCATTGAGAGGATTACGACCAATTGCAGAAATACAATATTTAGACTATTTATTATATGGATTACAAATCTTAAGTGATGATTTAGCAACGCTACATTATAGAACACTAGGAAAACAAAAAGCTCCTTTAATTGTTAGAACTCGTGGGCATAGATTGGAAGGAATTTGGCATTCAGGCTCTCCTATGGGCGCCATTGTTCACTTATTAAGAGGAATGAATATATTAGTTCCAAGAAATATGACTAAAGCGGCTGGATTTTACAATACATTATTAGAATGTGATGAACCAGCATTAATTGTTGAAAATTTAAATGGATACCGCCTAAAAGAAAAACTTCCTAATAATTTTGGTGAATTTAAAACACCTATTGGTGTTGTTGAAACTATTAAAAACGGAACAGATATCACAATTGTTTCATATGGTTCGACTTTAAAAATTGTTGAAGAAACTGTAAATAGTTTAGCTCAAGTTGATATAGATATTGAAATTATTGATGCTCAATGCTTATTACCGTTTGACAATAAGCACGATGTTTTAAAAAGTATTAAAAAAACTAACAGACTTATTGTTATTGATGAAGATGTTCCTGGAGGAGCCTCTGCTTATTTATTAAATGAAATTTTGGAAAAGCAAAATGCATATGATTATTTAGATAGTAAACCAGTTACATTAACAGCAAAAGAACATAGAGCAGCTTATGGAACTGATGGTGATTATTTTTCTAAACCAAATGCAGAAGATATTTTTGAAGCCATATATAATATCATGCATGAGGTAAATCCAATGAAATATAAAAAGCTCTATTAAAATTTAAAATAAAAATCCTACAATTGTAGGATTTTTATTTATTTATTGTTTACTCGCAAAAAGTTTTACGTCATTTTCAGAAACTTCTTTTCCTCCTAAAATAATTAGACGTTCAACTACGTTTCTTAGCTCTCTAATATTACCAGTCCAATCGTAGTCTTGTAATAATTTAATTGCTGATTCTGAGAAATATTTCTTCACTGTACCTTGTTCATTTCCAATCTGTTCTGAAAAAAAGTCTATAAGTAATGGAATGTCTTCTCTTCTTTCATTTAGGGCGGGCACTTTTATTAAAATAACAGCTAATCTATGATACAAATCTTCTCTAAATTTACCTTCGCTAATTTCTTTCCTTAGATCTTTATTAGTTGCGGCTATAACTCTTACATCAACCTTAATATCCTTATCGCTTCCAACTCTAGAAATTTTATTTTCTTGTAAAGCTCTTAAAACTTTAGCTTGAGCAGAAAGACTCATATCTCCAATTTCATCTAAGAAAATAGTACCACCATTAGCAGCCTCAAATTTTCCTGCTCTGTCTTTATTCGCGCCAGTAAAAGAACCTTTAACGTGTCCAAATAATTCGCTTTCAATTAATTCAGAAGGAATTGCCGCGCAATTAACTTCCACCATAGGCCCTTTTGTTCTTTCACTTTTTTCGTGCAGCCAATGAGCAACCAACTCTTTACCAGTACCATTTGGTCCTGTTATAAATACACGAGCATCCGTAGGAGCCACTTTTTCAATCATTGATTTAATGTTCGATATCGCTTCACTTTGACCAATCATGTCATACTTTTTGCTAACTTTTTTCTTTAAAAGTTTATTTTCAACAACAAGTTCTTTTTTATCAAGTGCATTTCTAACAGTATTTAACAAGCGATTTAAATCAGGTGGTTTTGAAATATAATCAAAGGCTCCTAAACGCATTGTATTTACAGCCGTATCTAAATCTCCATGTCCAGAAATCATTACTATTGGAATTTCTGGTTTTAATTTTTTAACTTTTTCAAGAACTTCAACGCCATCCATTTTTGGCATTTTAATATCGCACAATACTAAATCAAAATCAGACTTCGAAATCATTTCAATACCAGCCAAGCCATCTTCGGCTTCCTCAACTAGGTATTTTTCATTTTCTTCAGAAATAATTTTTTTTAATACTCTGCGAATCGCAGCTTCATCTTCAATAATTAATATTCTTGACAACATATTACTTTTTTTAATATTTAATTCGGTCAAAGTCTTTCAAAAATTACACCAAAATATTCTATTTACAATATTACTTTGTTTTGTACATATGAACATCTCTTTGGGGAAAAGGTATTACTATGTTATTTTCTCTAAATAATTTATCAATTTCAAATCGAATATCACTTTTTGGAACACCTGCTTCAAAACTATTATTCAAAGTAAAAATCAATTTAAAATCTAAAGAACTGTCTCCAAAATTAGTAAATAATACTAAGGGTACAGGTTCTTTTAAAACTGAAGGATGTGAATTGGCCGCTTGTACCAATAGTTTTTTAACTAATTGTACATCACTCCCATACGCAACTCCTACAGTAACATTTTCTCTCGTTTCAGTACCATTTTCTGTCCAGTTATACAAGCTATTAGTTAGATATAAATGGTTTGGTATAATGAGTACTTTATTATCAATCGTTACTGCTCTTGTAGTTCTTAATTTTATATTTTCAACACGACCAATTTTACCGTCAAGCTCAATAATATCTCCTACATGAACTGATTGGTCTAGAAGAATGAAAATCCCCGATATAATGTCTTGAAATAAAGTTTGTAAAGCTAATCCAACTCCAACTAACAATGCCGTTGAAGCTGCAAAAATTGCAGTGACATTTACACCTATGTTATGAAATAACATTAATATTATTATTACATAAATAAACCACTTCCCGTAAGAAAAAAGGGAAACAAATTTTACCTTATCATCATCTGGCAGTTTACGTGTTATAAATTTTCTTGCCCACTTCATGAGAAGTGATGTGGCAAATAAAACAATACATATTAGTAAAATAGCTTTTATTGAAATCGTAATATCCTTACCAATTGTAAATTCATAATTTAAAAATTCAACTATTTTATCCATAATTTAAAATTACAAATTAATACTTCAACCATTTATACAATTCTTTATATCCTGGTTTTTTACCATACATTAAAATCCCAACTCTATATATTTTTGCAGCAAACCATACGATTGCAATAAAAGTTATAATAAGCAACAGCATAGAAACTACGATTTGCCACCAAGGAACCCCAAAAGGAATACGCATTAGCATAACAATTGGTGATGTAAGTGGAAATAATGAAAAACCTAATGCTATTGGTCCATGTGGATTTTCAATTACTGAAAAACCAACATAAATAGCTATAATTAAAGGCATTAAAACTGGCATCATAAATTGTTGAGTATCTGTTTCACTATCAACAGCCGCTCCAATAGCTGCATATATTGAGCTATAAATTAAATAACCTCCTAAAAAGTAAACTATAAATGAAAAAAACATAGTTAAAATTGGAAGCCCTTTAATTTCTTGCAGTACAATTTGTATTTCACTTGCTGAAGCTTGTTGAACTTGTTGTACCGCTTCTGGAT
>NZ_JABDRI010000005.1 GCF_013041805.1 Lutibacter sp. | reverse complement strand
CTATAAAACGAAGTATAATTTCAGGATCAACACTTCGTTTAATGTCAACGGTGAGGATGGCGTTTTCTTTTTTTGCCCAATCCAAAACATCCTTAAATAATGGAATTTTAAAATCGGTAATAGCGCCAAAATCATCTTTAAGTTTGAGTTGCGATATTGTTTGCCAGTTGTTTTCATCAACCCTGCCAAAACCGGTTGTTGTTCTCTCAAGCGAATTGTCGTGCATAAGTAGTAAAACACTGTCTTTACTTTTTGCTACATCAATTTCAAATAGTGTATTGGGAATGTGCTTTTTGATGTATTTCAACGTTTCTAAACAATTTTCAGGATAACCTGCATAACCTTTCCCTCCACGATGAGCACTAATTAATATTTCACTATTCTCAGTATACCTAAAAAAAGTTTGTAATGTATTCTCTTGCTTGCTTGTTTCAGCACATCCTCCAAAAAGAAATGTAATTACTAGGATTTGAACAAATAGTTTTTTCATGATTTATTATTTTAATATTTTTTGTGCCATTTTATCTTGAAATTACTTGTTATCGTATATTATTTGAATCCTACGGCAAATACTTTTTATCAAAATTGGGTTTCCGTTTTTCTAAAAAGGCATTTCTTCCTTCTTTTGCCTCGTCGGTCATATACGCTAAACGAGTGGCTTCACCAGCGAATACTTGCTGTCCAACCATTCCATCATCAGTTAAATTCATGGCAAATTTCAGCATTTTTATAGATGTTGGAGATTTCCCCAACACTTCTTGCGCCCATTCGTAAGCAGTATTTTCTAACTCTTCATGTGGAACAACTGCATTTACCATGCCCATTTCAAAAGCCTCTTGTGCTGAATAATTTCTTCCTAAGAAAAATATTTCACGCGCTTTCTTTTGCCCAACCATTTTTGCTAAATACGCTGAACCATAACCACCATCAAAACTAGTTACATCGGCATCGGTTTGTTTAAAAATAGCGTGTTCTTTACTTGCTAAGGTCATATCGCAAACTACGTGTAAACTATGTCCTCCACCAACAGCCCAACCTGGCACAACGGCAATCACAACTTTTGGCATAAACCGAATTAAACGTTGTACATCTAAAATATTCAATCTATGGTAATTATCTTCTCCCACATACCCTTGATGTCCACGAGCTCGTTGATCGCCACCACTACAAAAACTATAAACACCATCTTTAGTACTTGGTCCTTCGGCACTTAGCAATACTACTCCAATATTTAAATCTTCTTGCGCATCATGAAAAGCTTCTAACAATTCGCTGGTTGTTTTGGGTCTAAATGCATTTCTTACATTAGGCCTGTTAAATGCTATCCTGGCAACTCCATTACACTTTTTATAGGTTATATCTTCAAATTCTTTTACTACCTTCCAATTAATTTTACTCATTAACTCTAATTTTAATGTAAAAATAAATTAATTTAGTGGTTATTAAAATATAATATCCATATTACTTAAATAATTGCTTGGGTATAATCCAAAAAAAAAACAAAAAACTCCATGAACAAAGTATTAGTTATAATAGTAATTGTAGTCTTTTCCTCAACAATATATTCTCAAAATATTCAAACAAAAAAATTTAATTCAATTGAATTAAACAATGATAGATATTTAAAAGTTTACATTCCGCCAAGTTATCAAGCCGATTCAACCAAGTTATATCCTTTAACAATCGTATTAGATGCAGAATATTTATTTGATGTTTATGTAGGCAATTCAATACTTTTTGCTAATAAAGAAAAAGCCCCTGAACAGATTATTGTAGGAATTAATCAAAATTATTATAATGAGAGATATGAAGACTGCTCTTATCTTGAAGAGAATAGTTTCCCGACTGAACAAGGTGAAGCCTTTTACAGATTTATTAGAGGTGAACTATTAGATTATTTTGAAGAAAATTATAGAGTCTCACCTTTTAAAACAATTATTGGTAACACTTTAACTGCCAATTTTATTAACTATTTTTTAATTGAGGATTACCCAGCTTTTAATGCCTATATAAATGTAAATCCCTATTTTGCTATGGATATGCCATTAATGATCCAAAGCAAAAGCCAACAAGTAAGCGACGAAAATATTTATTATTATGTAAGCAATGGAAAATACAATTTAGAGAAATGGAATAATGTTATTACCTCAATAAATGATTTACTAGTAACTACTACAAATCCGAAATTTAAATATAAATACGACTTATTTGACAATAGTACAAAAGTTGCATCAATAGGGCAATCTATTCCAAGTGCTATGGCATTTATATTTGAGTTATATTCTGCAATTTCTAAAGAAGAATTTGAAGCAAATATTAAACATTTATCTCCTGCTGATGCTATTGCATACTTAGAAAATAAATATATAGAAATAGATTACTTATTTGGTAGTAATTTAAAAATTAGAGAGCGAGACATTTTTGCAATTGAACCTATAATTTTAGACAAAGAGAATGGTGATTATCTAAAAAACTTTGGTGATATGATTAATAAATTATATAAAGAATCACCTATTGGAGATTACTATATTGGTCGCTATTATGAAACTGGAAACAAACTAAAACTCGCATTAAGGTATTATAAAAGTGGCTATATGAAATTACCTGAGGGGGATCCAAATGCAGACGGTTATTATGAAAATATTGAAAGAGTTCTTAAAAAACGTGATGGCACTTTCATTGAAATGCCAAATGAAAATGAGAATTAATCATAAAAATAAAATATCTTTATTTACTCTACATAAATTAAACTAATACCTTCTTCAGAAATTGTAATTAATTTTTGTCTAAATAATCCTCCAACAGCATTTTTAAATGCTTTTTTGCTCATTCCTAACTGATATTTAATATCATCTGGCGAACTTTTATCATGCAATCCTATAAATCCACCTTCTTTTTTTAAAGCCTTCAAAATAGCAATTTCATTCTTAACAATCACATTTTTAAATCCTACTGGTTGTAAACTAACATCCAATTTTTCATCTTCTCTAATCTTCTTTAGATATCCTACTAATTTTTGACCTTCTTCAATTTTTTGATACAGTTCATTTTTATACAACAATCCTTCAAATTCTTCATTTACTAATACTGTAAAACCAATACCTGTATTTCTTACAACTAATAAATCTACCTTATCTCCTACTTTTAAATCCATTTACTATTCTTTTAAATTATCAAAATATGATTTCAATATCATATCGTTTTTTTCTCTTGGTGTAACTATTTCTAACAATTTTGGAGTTTCTGATTTTTCATAAAAACAAGAAAGCTGATTTTCCAAATCAACTTCATTTGTAGCAGTTAAATACTCCAAATTATACATAGCACATAAATGCTTGGCTGTTAATTTATGTGGCGTTTCAAAATAATCTAATGACTGAGATTTTTTCGGTCCAGGAATAAATCTAAAGATACCTCCTCCTCCATTATTTATAACGATAATTCTAAAGGTATTTAAAATATAATTATTCCATAAAGCATTACTATCATAAAAAAAACTGATATCACCAGTAATAAATACTGTATTTTCTTTTACCACATAAGAGGCACCAATAGCGGTACTTGTACTTCCATCAATACCACTAGTTCCCCTGTTACAAAATACTCGTATTGACTTATCAATATCAAATAATTGAGCATATCTAATAACTGAACTATTACTCAATTGCAATTGTGAATTAATTGGTACGGAGACTAATAATTTGCTAAAAACTTTTAAATCTGAAAACTCACAATTTTCAATAAATTCTTTATGTCTATTTAGCCTGAAAGCCTTTTTTTGTAACCAATACTGTTGATAGTTACTTTCAACATTTTTGGTCAAAAAGAAAAATTGACTAAAAAATAATTGTGGTGAAACTTTAAAATGATGCTCTAAACATTGAAACGTATTAAATGCTCTTTTAGCATCACTATGCCAATGGTGTTTTGGTTGAAATCTTCTTAAATGTTGTTTTATTTTTTTTGAAACAATTAACCCTCCTAATGTTAATAGTATTTCTGGCTGAAATAGTTCAAGTTCTTCTTCACCTAAAGGAAAAATAAGTTTATCTATACTGTTTATAAATTTTGAATGAGCAACATTCGTTGTGTTTTCCACCAATACTAACACCGATGGATCTTTAACCAAATGTTCTAACTGTATTTGTAATAATTCATCAGGAAAATGCTCTCCAACAAGCACAATTTTTTTTTCAGAAGCATTCCAAATATCTGCAAATTTTTGAAGTTCATTTACCTCTAGTGGAATTTCATCAATTAAGCTTTCTTTTATCTCTATTTTTTCTTCACGTTTAGAAAAACTTATTTCTTCAAATTCATACAAAGGTTCATCAAAAGGAACATTTATATGAACTGGACCCTTTTTATCTGAGGCTGTTAAAATAGCCTTTACAATTTTTTCATTATCTTCTCCAAAACCTAAATTAGCTGAATACAATATATGGTTTTCAAATACATTCTCTTGACGAATTGTTTGACCATCACCTACATCAATTAGATGCTTTGGTCTATCTGCCGAAATAACAATTAAAGGTATATTACTATAAAAAGCTTCTGCAATTGCTGGATAATAATTTAATAATGCCGATCCCGATGTACATAATAACGCAACTGGTTTTCGTATTTGTTGTGCAATTCCCAATGCAAAAAAAGCAGCAGACCGCTCGTCTACAATTGACAAAGTTTCAATACCTTCAGCTTCATTAAAACCAACAATTAAAGGCGCATTTCTAGAACCTGGCGAAATAACAACCGTATTAATGTTATAATTAACACAATTTTTAACAACCTGCTGAGCTAAAATATTTTTGGGAAATTTTGGCATTCAAACTTATAATTTAAAGTTGCAAAGTTACGGAAAGTAATTGTACATCTAGCGATAAACTAATTACAAAACTTTTTTCATAACTTTAGATTTTGCAACCGTTTCTTTCCATTCATTTTCTGCAATACTATCTTTAGTAATACCACCTCCGATATAAATAACGGCTTCTTTGTTTTTTAACTCCATACAACGCAAATTAACAAACAACTCTGTGCTATTTTCATTATTAATTTCACCTAAAAATCCAGAATAATATGATCTGTTATAAGCTTCATTTTTTAAAATAAATTCTGTTGCAATAGCTTTAGGCAGCCCACAAATAGCAGGGGTTGGATGTAATGAACTAACCAATTCACTTAATAAATTAGGTGAAATTAAATCACCCGAAATATCTGTTCTTATATGCACTACATTTCCCGCTTCAACAGTATAAGGGGCTGAGATTTTAATACTATTTAAATAGGGTTTTGTACTTTCAAAAATAAAATCTGTTACAAACTTTTGTTCTTGCTGCTCTTTATCCTTCCAAACACTATTCACACCTTTTTCATTCAATTGAGTTCCTGCCAATGCCATTGTTTTAAAAGTACTATCAGCCACACTCAGTAAACGCTCGGGCGTTGCTCCCATCCACAACCCAATGGATGGATGATACCATAAATACACAAATGCATTTTGATAATTGTATAACATTTTTTTATACACATCAAAAACATCTAAATCTTGAATTTTAATATGCTCCTTTCTTGACAGAACTATTTTTTTTGCATTTCCCTTATTAATAAAATTAATTCCTTTTTGCACTAATTGAATATGATTTTCTTTTGAAGTTTCATTCAAATTATCTTTAAATATTGAAGAAGTTACAACCAAATCTTTAAATTCTTCTTGAGAAATTTCAGATGTTATTTTTGTTGACTGATCCTTTGAAAAAAATATCTTTTTTTGGTTTTTATCGAAAGGAGCAAAAACGAAACCTTGCTCAGAAAAAGAAGATAAAAAATTTAACTCTTTTGAGTTCTGAAAATAGCCTGTTATTAATTTTTCATTTGGTTTTCTGAAAACCACAAATGGAAAATTTAAGTCATAAGCTTGTTTTACTTTATTAAAAAATGATGTTATTTCCTTTTGCAATTAGTGTGAATTTAATTGTGAAAAATATATTTTAAATTTACTCTTTTAAGTTACTATTTAGCTAAAATATAGTTGGTTAATTTACAAATAGAAATTACCCGACCCCGCTCATCTTCAACTTTAATTTCAACTAAATGAATTGTTTTTCCTTTGTGAATTATTCTACCAGTAGCGGTAATAATTCCACTTTTAGCACTGCGTAAATGATTTGCAGAAAACTCAATACCTCGAACACTAAACTTATCCATATCAATAGCTAATAAAGATGTTGGACTACCAACACTTTCGGCTAAAGCCATAGTAGCGCCTCCATTCAAAATACCATCAGGTTGATGCACTCTGGAATTAACTGGCATAGATGCAACCAAATAATCTTCACCTAAATCAATATATTTAATAATCAAAGTCTCCATTAATGTATTTTTACACATGGCATTTAACGACTCTAAAATTGCTTCTTTTTTACCCATAAAAAAATTGTTAGAGTGTAAAAATAAGAATTTAAAAGTTTAAATAGTACCTTTGCAAACGAATTGTATTTTATTAGAATGGCGTATAGAATTAGAATTATTTTAGATGTTAAAGATGACGTAATTAGAGATTTAATTGTTGATAAATCAATTAATCTAGAAGAATTACACTTTACTATTGCAAAATCTTTTGGTTTTAAGGGACAAGAAATGGCTTCTTTTTACAGAACTGATGAAAATTGGGAACAAGGAGATGAAATTCCTTTATTTGACATGTCAGATTTCGGCGATTCAATTTCAATGAAAACTTTTATGGTAACTGATGCTTTCACTAAAATAGGTGATAAACTAATTTATGTTTATGACTTTATGGCTTTGTGGACATTTTTTGTTGAGCTAACGGAAATAAAAGATACTACGATTGATAATTTACCAATAATAGCACTTTCATTTGGGAATGTGCCAGATGAAGCACCTGAAAAAGAGTTTAAATCTGAAAAACTAGCAGATGACTTTGATTCTTTTGATGACGAAAATGGTTTTGAAAATATAGATGATTTTGATTTTGAAAATTATTAATGAATAATGTACGCATTTACATTTTCGTAATTTCTCGTAACAAAAGCAAAAGCTACTTTTAAAATTTCACCCATAGATTTGCATTCTTTAAACTTTATATCCCTAGTATACTCGTACAAGTCCATCTTAAGTTGATTTATATTATTTACGGTTGAAATTTTATCATGAACCATACAATCTAATAAATCATTCACTCTGTCCTGTGCACCTCTTAATCGTCGTGCAATAGCAGACCGCTCTTCTTTTTTGTATTGTTCAATAGATTCTTCTTGTAAATTATCTGTAACCATTTTAACAAATGGATAATTTTCTTTAAAAAATTGAGGAAAATAAACTTTTAAATTCCCTTCATAACTTTGTTGGTCAAAATCCATAGCCCGCATACGATATTCTACTTGATCAAAATCGTAAGAAGCCACAATTACATAGTTATATGAACGCATATCTCCTAACAATCGAATCATACAACGTTCATTAAATTTTACAAATTCTTTTGATAATCTTTTTTTTCCTCTAACAGAAACACTATCCATATTTTCAACTAAAAATTGATCGCCGGGAATACCCAAAACATGCTCTTCAATTAAGGTATCTTTATACACCAAGAAATTAATATTATTGGGTGATAAAATATGCTCTAACTCTAGTCCATAAACACGAGAAGCATCAGCTTTTTTAACGTATAAATAGGTATGGTTATCATTAAGTATGTTTCTAACTTTTACTCTAAATGGTTTTGAATTTCCAAACGTACAATAATCAATACCGTCAATTGTTAAAAAAGGAAGTGAATCTTCTGTTCCATCTCCATGTAAAATCATGTACATCCGTTTCAAGCTTAAATCAATTTCATCGCGTTCATGTTCAGAATAATAAACTCTAATCCAAAGCGTATCTTCTCCGTTTTTATCATACACCTCAACACCTCCATCAAATCGAAGTAGATCATCATAAAAAACTGGAATTTTAATATTTCTATTGTATTCCGTTAAATAATTGTACAACTTCTCATTAATTGGAAAAGGCGGTTTTTTCTTTGAAATTAATTTTTCATCCATAAGCTACATCACATATTTATTTCAAATTTAGTATATTGCTGTAACAATTTTCCATAAAACTCGTCTTAATTTTATACTAAACAAAAAAATATTGGAAACAATCATATCTATTCACCAACTTAATAAAAAATTTGGGAACATTCATGCTGTAAATAATTTATCTTTTGACATTAAAAAGGGAAATGTCTACGGTATTTTAGGTCCAAATGGAAGTGGAAAATCAACCACGCTAGGAATTATTCTCAATGTTGTTAATAAAACATCCGGAAGTTTTAATTGGTTCGATGGCAGTTTATCTACGCATGAAGCTTTAAAAAAAGTGGGGGCAATTATAGAGCGCCCAAACTTTTATCCATATATGAGTGCTATTCAAAACTTGAAATTAGTATGCAAAATAAAAGAAATTCCATTTTCACGAATTGAAGAAAAGCTAAAAACGGTAAATTTATATGAACGAAGAAATAGTAAGTTTAAAACTTTTTCTTTAGGAATGAAACAACGTTTAGCTATTGCATCTGCACTTTTAAATGACCCTGAAATTTTAATTTTAGATGAGCCTACAAACGGTTTAGATCCTCAAGGAATTCATGAAATTAGAAAAATAATAAAAGATATTGCTAGTAATGGCACTACTATTTTATTAGCATCGCATTTATTAGATGAAGTAGAGAAAGTATGTTCGCATGTTGTAGTGATTAGAGAAGGTATCAAACTATATTCTGGAAGAGTTGACGAAATGACAGCTTCACATGGTTTATTTGAACTAAAAACTGAAAACGACTCAGAAAAATTAATAGAACTACTAAATAACTTTGAAGGTGTTATTTCAGCAAAAGTAGATGAAGAACTAAAAATAATTGCAACCCTAAGTAAACCAATTTCTGCCTCTGAAATTAATAGCTATATTTTTAAAAATGGTATAGTCCTTTCACATTTAGTTAAGAGAAAACCTAGTTTGGAACAACAATTCTTAACCTTAACAAACAAAAACTAGCATGCTACGACTCCTTAATATAGAAATCCATAAACTAAAATATAATAGAGCTAGTAGAGTTTTAATACTAATTTATTTTGTCCTATTAACATCAATAGCACTAATTGCAGCAATTAAATTTGATATTGGCCCTATAAAATTTCACTTAGCAGAACAAGGGATATTTAATTTCCCATATATATGGCATTTTAACACTTATATGGCATCTATTTTTAAATTCTTTTTATTACTTGTTATTGTTTCAATGATGGCAAACGAGTACAGTAATAAAACATTAAAACAAAATTTAATTGATGGCTTAAGTAAAAAAGAATTTGTTTTATCCAAGTTTTATACGGTGGTATTATTAGCGGGTGTTTCTACATTATTTGTATTTTTAGTCTCAATTGTACTTGGGTATATTTATTCTGATTTTAATGAATTTTCAATAGTCACCGATGATTTAGAATATTTATTCGCATTTTTTGTAAAATTAGTAGGTTTCTTTTCATTTGGATTATTTTTAGGAATCTTGGTTAAAAGAAGTGCTTTTGCTGTTGGAGCTATGCTAGTATGGGCTATGTTTGAAGGTTTTATTAAAGGAATGTCTTATTGGAAATTTGAAGATTATGTAGATCAAATTATGCAATTTCTTCCATTGGAAGCCATGGCAAACCTTATTAAAGAGCCTTTTACCCGTTTAAGTGCTGTTCAAACTGTTGCGAAGCAAGTTGGAGAAGATTTATCGAAAGATTTTTCGGTACAACCACTTGACCTAATCATAGTATTAAGTTGGTCAGCTATTTTTATTTA
Source organism: Lutibacter sp. (assembly GCF_013041805.1). Taxonomy (GTDB): domain Bacteria; phylum Bacteroidota; class Bacteroidia; order Flavobacteriales; family Flavobacteriaceae; genus Lutibacter. The sequence goes on along the minus strand of NZ_JABDRI010000005.1, from coordinate 2,308 downwards.
CCTTTCATATGCTTTATTAAAAAAGAGAGATCTATAAATAATTATTACATTTTAGTAGATATTGTTACATTTGGAAAATATTAAATGATATTTCTCTAAATGAAAAAAATAGTATCAATTATTTTTCTACTAATAACAATTCATGCCTTTGCTCAGAAAGAAGCAAATGTTTGGTATTTTGGAGAAAATGCTGGCTTAGATTTTAATAGTGGAACACCACAAGCATTAAACGATGGACAACTAAACACCTTCGAAGGATGTTCCTCTTTTTCAGATAGTAGTGGTAATTTATTATTTTATTCAGATGGTACAACTGTTTGGACAAAAGATCATACTATTATGCCAGGCGGTACAGGATTAAAAGGTGATCCTTCAAGTACACAATCTGCAATGATTATACCCAAACCTGGAAGTATGACGCGGTACTATCTTTTTACTGTAGGCTCAAGAGTAAATGGAGGTGATTATGGGTTTGATTATTACACCATTGATATGAATACAAATAGTGGATTAGGGAGCGTTGTAGCCGGACCAGTTGATTTATCTGAAGGAAGATTTACAGAGTGGACCGAAAAAGTTGCTGCCATAAAAGGTCAAGAATGCAACACATATTGGGTATTATCATATGTTGAAGATGAATTTTACGCTTATAAAGTTTCGAGTTCTGGCGTAGCTGTAAACCCCGTAAAAAGTCCAAGTCAATATTTCGCAAATGACAGAAGAGGTTATTTAAAAATATCTCCGAATGGTAAAAAAGTTGCGATTGCACATATGAGTGATACATTTATTTACTTGTATGACTTTAATGCTAACGATGGCACAGTTTCAAATGCGAAAGTTCTTTCTTTAGATGTAAATCTTCCAAATAATCCATATGGATTAGAATTTTCTGCAAATAGTGAAAAATTATATGTAACTGCATCAAATGATTTTTTTAGTAACATTCCAACAGAATGGAACGATCCAAACAATCACTTATCTGTATTATATCAATTTGATATTAGCTCTAATAATATTGTTGATATAAATAATTCGAGAGTACTTATAGACTATCAAAATTTATATAGAGGTGGTTTGCAATTAGGGCCTGATCAAAAAATATATAGAGCACTTTCTGAATCGTATAATATTGGGTTACCCTCATTAGGTGTTATTGAAAATCCCGAAAATGATGGGATTGCTTGTAATTATATCCACGAAGCGATTTCTCTAGGAGGAAATAATTCTACTCAAGGATTACCCCCCTTTATTGCTTCTATATTTTCCCAAATTGAAATTTCAAGTGAGGATTCTAACGGTAATATCAATATTTTAAATGACCAAACCATTAATTTCTGTGCAGGTGATAATTTGAATATAACACCTGAACCTTTAACTGGAACTACAATAACTTATGATTGGTATTTAAATAGAAATACAACTCCTTTTTCTAATGCGAATAACCTATTGTTTTCTAATATTACACCCGCGATTGACGGCACTTATAAACTTATAGTTGGGCAAACAGATATTTGCGGTAACGTAAGCACACTAGAAGGTGAATTTAGCATCAAAGTATTTGACGTACCTACTGCTTATCAACCTGAAAATATAAAAGAATGCGATATTGATAATGATGGTTTTTCAACGTTTGATCTGCAAAACTTAAAAGATTCTGAAGTTTTAAATGGACAAAATCCTTTGAATTATAAAGTTAGTTATTTTAAAAATCAGTCTGATGCTGATGCCAATATCAATGAAATTATAAACCCTTATACAAATAGCTCTGCTTTTGGCTTGGATACTATTATTGCACGTATTCATAATATTAAAAACCCTGTATGTTTTGATACTAGAAGTTTTACCATTGAAGTTTTTGAAACTCCAAATCCACCAGCAACCATTTCAAGTTTAGGAAAATGTGATAACACATCTATTGGAACGGATACCGATGGTTTAATTATTTTCGACTTAAAAGAAAAAGAGTTAGAAATTTTGAATGGACAATCACCAACAGATTTTACAATTCAATATTTTTCTGATTCATTATTAACAAATGAAATTTTAAATTCTTCATCGTTTCAAAACACAACAATCATACAAACTATTTATATAAAAATTAGTAATAACTCAAATTCGAGTTGCTTTACGATTTCAAATTTTGACATTGAAGTATACTCCTTACCTATTTTACTACATACAGTGGTAACTCTTGAACAATGTGACGATAATTTAGCGAATGACGGGTTTAGCTTTTTTAATTTAAATGAAGCCAACGAACTAATTTCTGCAAATTATCAACACGAAACTTTTGAATTTTATGCTGATG
>NZ_JABDRI010000102.1 GCF_013041805.1 Lutibacter sp. | reverse complement strand
CGTTGCCTATACCCTTTTGAAAGCTGACTAATTTTCTTATGCGCTTCTGAGGTTAGGCCAACTTTAGCAATAATTTCGGTAACCTCAGTTCTTGGAATTTTATAAATAGCTGCATTAAATTGTAAATATTCTCTCACATACATTTCAACATACAATGGATTGTGTTCTGGCAAATAGCCAATACTTTGTTGCGCTTGAATTGTATGCTCATTTACATCAAAATTATTCACAAAAGCAATACCTTCTGAAGGTTTTATATAGCCTGTCAATATTTTCATTAATGTAGATTTTCCCGCGCCATTAGGGCCTAAAAAACCAACAATTTCGCCTTTATTAATGGAAAAATTAATTCCATTTAACGCTTTTTGAGAGCCATAAAATTTAGTGATATGTTGTACTTCAATAGACATTTAACAAAAATACATTTTAATTACAATTTAACTCTTATTTAGAACGTTGTATCCTAAATATATTTTGTAGACCTTTGTCAAAAAATTAAAAATGGGTTGTTTTAGAGTAATATTATGTATCATATTTCCACCTTTAGCCGTCATCGATAAAGGCTGTGGCTCTGTTATAATTGTATTTATTTTAACATGCCTAGGGTGGATTCCTGGCGTAATTGCCGCTTTAATTATTAACAACAATCCTAATAACTAATGCAAAAAGTTAAACTAAAAGAACTCGGCTTACAAGATTATCGTAAAACTTGGGACTACCAAGAAGAACTTTTTAAAGGCACTGTTGATATTAAAATTAACAACCGAAAAAATAACTTTTCTGAACAAACCCCAAACTATTTTTTATTTGTAGAACATCCACATGTATATACCTTAGGAAAAAATGGTGATATGAGTAATTTATTACTTAATGAGGAACAACTAAAGGCTAAAGGAGCTACTTTTTATAAAATTAATCGTGGAGGTGATATTACGTATCATGGACCTGGTCAAATTGTTGGATATCCAATCTTAGATTTAGAGAATTTTTTTACAGATATCCATAAATATCTACGATTTTTAGAGGAAGTTATCATAAAAACATTAGCTGATTACAATATCCAATCGGAACGTAGCGAAGGTGAAACTGGAGTTTGGTTAGATGTTGGCACTCCATTTGCTCGTAAAATTTGTGCCTTAGGTGTAAGAGCTAGTAGGTGGGTTACTATGCATGGTTTTGCTTTAAATGTAAACACCAATTTAGGGTATTTTGACAATATTATTCCCTGTGGAATTAAAGGAAAAGCAGTAACTTCTTTAGAAGTTGAATTGGGTAAGAAAATTCCTATAGAGGAAGTAAAAGAAAAGATTTTAAAACATTTTATCGAACTGTTTGACGTTGAGTTCGAAAGATAAAAGTCACATCAAATAGTATTATTTATTTAGCAAAGACTTATTATTCTATTCTTGAAAACAAGAAATATCAATCTTCCTCATTAAAATACACTTTATAAAATTTCATTTTTTTCACTTCGTCAAAACCCTTTTCTAAATATTCACTAGCCGCATCCGGAGCATCAATATCCAATTTAATTTGAATATTTGTATCTAATTTTATTTCTGTTTTTATTTTTTGCTTTTGTTTTTTTAAAACAATATCCGACACAGCAAATTGATTTCTAACCAATACATCATTTACGGTTTCAAATTGTTTCTTATAATCGTCAAATAGTGTTTTATGAGCATCGTTTTCTTCAAAAATTTGCTCCTTAAAATCGTTGATATTTATCGCTTCATTTTCTTTGAAAAAATCGACTGTTTTTGCCAAAAATTTACTTTTTTCATGAATTCCAAAATCTTCTTTAATTACTTCTTCTGAAAAGTCTTTACACATTTCAAGGTAATTTTGAGTATGTTGATTATTATCATCAGCGTACTTCACATTTAAAAAATTATTTAACCAATATTGTGCATCATAATTATTCGTATCTACACTTAAAACTATTCTTCCTTCTGCATCAGTTGAGTTAATGATCAAACATCCTTTATCTAATTTTTTAGTGCTAATTCCTTTTTGCACAAATACATCCAAACTATCTTTTTCCATAAAAGTTTGAAAGAAATTAATTTTGTTTTCAATTTTAAAAATCCCAACAGCTTGCGTTACCACATCTTTATACTCAATATCTTCAAACAGAGCAATAATTACATCTCCAATTTTTATCTGCGCAGAATTAGACTGCTCAAACAAATGTGTTACAATGTGCTTTGAAATTTCAACAAAAGTAGTTTCATCACTAAAAATTTGAGAAATGTAACTATTAATTTCATTCAGTTCAATATTTGCATGATGATTAAAGCGAAAACTTTCACTCACATTTGCAAAAGGTTTTAACAAATATGGTTTCATTAATTCATAACTTTCTTCATCGAAAGTAATCACATCTTCAGAAAAAACATTGGTAGCACTGTTAAACTTATTTCCTACTTTATGAATTATAAATTTTGAAATGGTTGCTCGGTTTCTTTTAATCATCAGTTACATTTTTATGAACGCAAATGTATCATTTTTAGGATGATTTTTTCAAAAATTACAGGTCTAATTTGAACTGTTCTGGTAATAATCTAAAAGATGTTCTGTGGTATTTAGTCACACCAAATTTTTTGATAGCATCTCTATGTTGTTTCGTTGGATAGCCTTTATTTTTCTTCCATAAATATGCTGGAAATTCAGCATCTAATTTCCGCATAAAATCGTCTCGGTATGTTTTTGCTAAAACGGAAGCCGCGGCAATACTCATATATTTAGCATCTCCTTTTATAATGGTAGTGTGCGGAATATTTTTATACAATTTAAACTTATTCCCATCCACTATGATATGTTCAGGTGCAACTTTAAGTTTGTCAATAGCTTTATGCATAGCCAAAATAGATGCTTGTAAAATATTTATTTCATCAATTTTAGCTTCAAAAATATAGGACACTCCAAATGCAACTGCGTTTTGCTCAATAAAAGGTCGCAATTCGTCTCGTTGCTTTTCCGTTAACTGTTTTGAGTCGTTCAATAGAGGATGTGCAAACTTCTTTGGTAAAATAACAGCTGCCGCAACAACAGGGCCACATAAACAACCTCTACCGGCTTCATCAGTCCCCGCTTCAATACAATTTTTTAAATACTGATTTTTAAGTGCCATAGAGTACAAAATTAAAGTATTTTTTTAAACAAATTTAATTTCAAAATAGTTCCTTTTTTAACTTTCCTTAGCAAAATAGGATTGCAATTCTTTTTATTTTTGACATAAAATAAAGTCTATTTCATTTCGTTCAAATATTTTACCTTTGCAACTTAATATTTTTTATGAAACAACTATTTTTTATAGTATTAGTCACCCTGCTTATTTTTGATGCTTCAGCACAAAGAACCGGATTAAATACTGTTGAAGGACAACTTTTTCAAAATGATACGACTTCATTTAGAGGCGAAACTGAAATTAAATATGATGGAAAAACAAGCTATAAAGACTATAAAATAATATCTATTCATAATGATACAACTGTTATTGATACAACCTTAACACTTCAAAAAGATTTTAAATTTAACTACCTACGAAAAGATAATTTTGAGTTACTTCCGTTTCATAATCAAGGGCAAACCTTTAGTAGATTGGGATATGACTTTGAAAACAACTCATTATTTCCGTTAATTGGTGCGAATGCGAAGCTATTTAATTACAATACACTTGAGGATATTTATTATTATGAGGTTCCTACACCAACTTCTGAAATTATGTATAGAACTGGTTTAGAACAAGGCCAAGTTTTAGATGCTTTTCTAACCATGAACACATCAAGACAATTTAACTTTTCTATAGCTTACAAAGGGCTCCGATCTTTGGGAAAATATAGAAATTCATTGGCAAGTCATGGAAATTTTAGAACTTCTTTTAATTACCATTCCAAAAGGAACACCTATTTTTTAAGAGGTCATTTTTCTTCATTTGATTTTTTAAATAATGAAAATGGTGGATTGACTGATCAATCTATTGCCTTTTTTGAAAATAACGACCCTAATTATATTGAAAGGGCGCGATTAGATGTAAACTATACAGATGCTGAAAATATGCTAGAAGGAAAACGCTATTATATTGAGCAACAACTTACACTGCTTTCAAAAAATAATAAATTGGAGCAACAAAATGCCATTGTTTTATCAAATATTAAAAAATACAATACTGTATTAAAACAAATTGATTATTTAAAAAATGGTGATACTCAATCACCAAAAAAACAACCAAATAAAAGAGGGTTACCAAAAGACGTCAAGTCTAGAAAAAAACCTCCTTTAAAAGATCAAAAAAACAACTCAAAAATAGATAGCAAATCAACACCTGAGCTCGTAAAAACTGACTCTATTGTCAAAAAATCAACAGATATAAACCAAAAAAATAGTGTGGTTAAGAATGATAGTGTAGCTGCTAAGGATCTTCAAAAAACGGATTCAATCAGTATGAAACAAATAAAATCTGACATAAAGTTAGATTCTATTGTTACCAAAGAACTAAAAAAGGTTGATTCATTAACAACAAAAACAATTTCGACTATAACTAGTGTAATTAAAAAAAATGATTCAGTTTCTCAAGAAAAGAATCAAAATTTAGATTCTATAAGTGTAAAACAGGTGACCACTAAAAATGATTCTCTTATTCAATTAGATTCTTTAGCTCTTGAAAAACTAAAAATGATTGACTCATTAACAATCCTTGCTGCCCAAATTAAAACTGACTCTTCTCAATTGGTAACAATTGATAAAAAATCATACTTCGAATTAAATTTAGGACATTCTTTGATGTATGAAACGAAACATTATAGGTTCAAACAAGATGCAATAAATGATATTTTTGGAGATGCTTTTGAATCGACGATTTCAGATCACGCTTCATATCAAAAATTAGATAATCAATTATATCTTCAGCTCAACTCTAACTATACGGGAGATTTAAAAGTAAAATTTAATTACTTTGATTACAATTATCATTTTAATAGTATTTTATTCTATGATGATCAAACCATTTCTGATAAGTTAAAAGGAAACGCTATTGCAGTTGGTGCAGAATGGAAAACACAATTTGGTAATGTGCATTTAAATGCTGATGCCTCTTCAATAATTACAGGAGATTTAACAGGAAGTGCTTTAAAAGCAAGTGCCATGTATAAAAAAGATAGTACTTATAGCGTTAGAGGGTTTGCTGAATTCACTTCAAAAACTCCCGATTTTAATACCCTTTTATACCAAAGTGATTACCTTGCATATAATTGGCAAAACGATTTTAGTAACGAAGAAATTTCTACCGCTGGACTAGAATTTAAGTCTGCTAAATGGGGAAGTATAAAAGCGAGTTATCATTTAATTGATAATTTTACTTATTTTGATGAAACGTCTAAACCTATTCAAGCAACTGAAACATTAAACTATATAAAAGTAAAAGCGCATAAAGCAATTTCCTATAAAAAATTTACGCTTGATAATACTGTGATGTATCAACAAGTTTCTAAAGGTGAAGCATTTTTTAGAGTTCCTGAAATAGTTACAAGAAATTCTTTCTATTTTTCTAGCTATGTTTTTAAAGGAAAACCTATGTATTTACAAACTGGTGTTATAGCCAAGTATTTTACTTCTTTTCAAGCGAATGCATACAATCCTTTATTAAGCGAATTTGTGTTGCAAAACACTACTGAAATTGGAAATTTCCCTGTAATAGATTTCTTTGCAAATGCTCAAATACGCAGAACACGTATATTTTTGAAAGTGGAAAACCTAAATGCTAGTTTTACCGGAAGAACCTATTATGCAGCGCCAAATTATCCGTATAGAGATTTAACTGTGCGTTTTGGTGTAGTTTGGAATTGGTTTATTTAATTATAGTTGGTTCCATAACCATCACTATTTTTTTACAAGCTGTCTTATTTTAATTTGAAAAGCTGCAAAAACTAAGGTCATAATTGGACTTAACCAATTAAATACGGCATATACAGCATAATCGCTTACACTCACGCCTAACACACCTGACTGGTAGGCTCCACAGGTATTCCAAGGTATTAAAACTGAAGTTACAGTTCCTGAATCTTCCAAAGTTCTACTTAAATTTTCTGGGGCTAAATCTTTATCTTCAAACGCTTTTTTAAACATTTTTCCCGGAATTACAATAGCTAAATACTGATCAGAAGCAATGGCATTTAAACCTAAACAACTCATGGCGGTACTAAAAAACAGTCCAAAAATTGAAGTTGCCATTTTAAGTAAAGCCTTTGTTATTTTTGCTAATGCTCCAATAGCATCCATAATACCTCCAAAAACCATAGCACATGTAATTAAAAAAATGGTCCATAACATACCTTTCATTCCACCAGCACTAAATAATTCGTTTAATTTTTCATTATCTGTAACTATTTCGGTATCAATAAAAATAGCATTTATAATTGCCCCGAAATTTGAGTTTGATACGCTAGCCAACACGTCCTGCTGAAAAATAAATGCAAAAACAGCTGCTAAAATAACTCCAACTCCCAATGCAATTAATGGCTTTGTTTTTAATAAAATTAATGCAATTACAACCAACGGAACAATAAATAAATAGGGAGTAATTTGAAAGGTATTATCTATTGAATGTAAGAGACCACTTACATCTGCACTTCCTGTTGTTTCAATGGTAAAACTTAAAATACTAAACACTATTAATGTAACTATAATAGTTGGCACTGTAGTAAAGGTCATATATCTAATATGTGTAAATAAATCTGTTCCCGCCATGGCTGGAGCAAGATTTGTAGTATCACTTAAAGGAGACATTTTATCTCCAAAATAAGCACCAGATAGCACTGCTCCTGCGATCATTCCAGTTGGAATACCTAAAGCTGTACCAATACCAACCAATGCAATACCTACCGTTGCTGAAGTTGTCCAAGAACTTCCTGTAGCGATAGAGATAATAGCCGCTATCACAACAGATGCTGGTAAAAATATAGAAGGGTTCAATACTTGAAGTCCATAATACACCATTGCTGGTATCACTCCACTCACTAACCACGTTCCCGCCAATGCACCTACCAAAAATAAAATCATAATGGGCACAAATACACTTTTCATGTTTTCCCACACTTCAGCAAGCATCGTTTTTAAAAAAACTTTATTAAAAAATCCAACAATGGCTGCAAAAAAACCACCTATTAGTAAAATAAACTGGTTTGAGTATTCACCTAACAGTTCTCCTCCTGCAAAAAATATATTATAGGCTAACATGGCCATTAACAGCACTACTGGTATTAGAGCTTCAATAATATTGAGCTCTTTATTTTGAATTATTTTTTGATCTTGGATTTCTATTTCTGATAAGTTTTTGTCCTCTTGCATTCGAATCTATTTTTATCTTGTAATGATACGGAAATTCAACCCTTTTTGCAAGAAAAATAAAATAGGCACCTATATGATATAGATGCCTATTTTATTTAAAAACAAGTTTGTATTATAACACTCCTACCTCTGTCATACATCTACGCATGGCTCTATAAGTACGCTCAATATCATTATCTAAACCTATTGAAAAACGAACAATACCTTCTGAAAGACCCATTTTTAGTTGTTCCTCTTCAGGAATTTCAGATGAAGTGCTTGTACCAGGTGCACTAAACAGTGTTTTATAAAAACCTAAGCTAACTGCTAAATACCCTAAATTATTATGTTGCATCAATTCCATAAGTTCATTCGCCTTTTCTAAGGTTCCAGCATCAATGGTCATGATACCTCCAAATCCATACTCTTCATTAAACATTGTTTTAAAAAGTTCATGGTCTTTATGACTTTTTAATCCAGGATATACCACCTTTAAACCATCATTCTCAAAACGTTCCGCTAAAAACAATGCGTTTTCACTATGCTTTTTCATTCGTATATGAAGCGTTCTTAAGTTTTTTAAAATACTTGCTGAACGGAAACTATCCATAACCGGGCCTAATAGCATGGCTGCTCCATCGTTTACATTTCGTAAGCTATCAATAAATGCTTGAGAACCACAAACTACACCACCAACGGTATCATTAGTTCCATTAATAAATTTTGTTAAACTATGAATAGTAATGTCTGCTCCCATTTTTTGAGGCGAAAAAATTAAAGGTGTGAATGTATTGTCCACTACTAACTTAACACCATGTTTTTTAGCAATTTTTGCTAATTCAGGTATATTTGCAATTTCTAATAATGGATTACTTTCTAGCTCGCAATAAATCATTTTAGTATTTTCATTGATAGCGGCTTCAATTTTTTCTAAAGAAGTGATATCTACAAATGATGTTGAGATATTCAATTTAGGTGTAAAATTTTTCAAAAAAGCGTAGGAACCACCATAAATTGTTCGACTAGAAACAATATGGTCTCCTGCTCCACAAATTTGAAGTATTACAGATGTAATAGCACCCATTCCTGAAGCAGCTACATTGGCTGTTTCTGTAAACTCCATGGCTGCTAATGCTTCACTTAAATATAAGTTACTAGGATTGGTATGACGAGAATATAAATAACAACCTTCTGCATGACCTTCAAAAGTGTCAAGCATGGTTTTTGCATGCAAAAAAGTATAGGTTGCTGAATCTGAAATGGAAGGATTTACACCTCCAAATTCTCCAAAATATTGTAAATCTTGTATGTTGTTTGCTGGTTTATTACTCATAATTCATTAATTTATCACATAAAAATACAAACCTACACGTTAATAAACTGAATAAAATTAATATTTTAGAAAATAAAACTAATATATTTTATATTTATAGCTTTATTTTCTTTTATTTTGTTGTTTTACACCTATTTTTAGCAAAAATTACTGAGAATGATGATTTTAGACGAAACCGACAAAAAAATTCTGACATTATTACAAGAAAATTCAAAAATTAATATCAAAGAATTAGCCTTAAAAACAGGCCTTACACAAACGCCTGTTTACGAACGAATCAAAAGATTAGAAAAAACAGGTATTATACAAAAGTATATTGCAGTTTTAAACAAAGAAAAAATTGGATATCATGTTGAAGTATTTTGTCAAGTAACGTTGCTGGTTCACTCAAAAGAGCTTATTACTAAATTTGAAACAGCTGTCCATAAAATGGATGAAGTTATTGAATGCTTTCATGTAGCTGGTAATTACGATTATCTTTTAAAGATCATTGTAAAAGACATGAAGAATTATCAAAATTTTTTAAAAAATAAATTATCTGTATTGGCCTCTGTAGGAAATGTGCAAAGCACCTTTGTTATGACAGCTACAAAAAGTAATAGCACGTTGCCTATATCATAAAAAAAAGCCCAAATTTTCATTTGGGCTTTTTAACATATCTCATTTTTTATTTCGTAGCTTTTACACTAAAAGAAATTTCAAATTCATCGTTGATAAACTTATCTTTTAGATTGTCAAAAAACTTATTTGATTTGTATTTAATATCAAAGTCAGTTCTGTCAATTTGAAAAGTTGCTCCATTCAATTCAACACCATTCTCAGATGCTACTAATTGTACTGGAAATTCAATAGACTTTGTAATACCTTTAATTGTTAAATCACCTTTAACCGTAGTTGATTCACCATTGGTTACTGAAGTTATTGCAAAAGAAGAAGTCGCATTATTTTCTACGTCGAAGAAATCTCCACTTTTTAAATGACCTAATAATTTTCCGTTGTTTTCATCATCAGCTGGTATGTCTAAAACAGTAATAGTATTCATATCCAACACAAAATTACCACCTGCTAATTTTCCTTCTGTTATAGTAAAGCTACCTTCTTTAATTGCTACAGTTCCATTGTGAGTTCCTGTTGGCTTAAACCCTTTCCAATTTAATGTTGAAGATGCCTGATCAGCTGTATATACCCCATCAGTAACTACTTGAGTTTCTACAACTGGTGCAGTTGCTGCATCAGCATTATCTTTTGCCTTTTCATTTTTACAAGCTGTAAATGACGCGCCGATTACTAACGCTGTAAGAATTAATTTTTTCATTTTTCTTTGATTTTAGTTTTAATTGTTCTATTTGCAAAAATAACAGTACTTATAAACTATTTCTATAGTTTCATATTGTTTAAACTTATTAAATCATAGTTAAACTCTATTTTTAGAATCTATCACTATAGTAACAGGACCATCATTTATTAGTGCTACTTTCATATCAGCTCCAAATTCTCCCGTGCCTACTTTTTTACCTACTAACATTTCTAATTCTTTAACAAAATTCTCGTATAAAGGAATTGATATTTCAGGTTTTGCCGCTTTGATATAGGATGGGCGATTTCCTTTTTTTGTACTTGCTTGTAAGGTAAACTGACTCACTACTATGAGATCTCCCTGGACATCTAATAGTGAATTATTCATCACATCGTTTTCATCATTAAAAATTCGAAGATTTACAATTTTTTTAGCCAGCCATTCAATATCTTGTTGTGTATCTTCTGCTTCTATACCCACTAAAATTAACAATCCGCTGTTAATTTCACTTACTATTTTTTCTTCAATAGTAACTGACGCTTCTAAAACTCTTTGAATTACGGCTTTCATTTAAAATTATTGTTTGTTACATGTAGGTTTTCTAAAAATAAATCTTAATCTGTTCTCGATACGCCTTCACTTTGTTGTGGCACTCGAACTGACGCTATACGTTACAATTTCAACTCTTCACTCATCAACCCTTAACTATAACTATCTGTTCTATAATGCTCTTCATCACCTTCCACCATTTGAAGGTAACTCGTGTATCTAGAGTATGCAATTTCACCACTTTCAACAGCTTCTTTAATAGCGCATTTTGGTTCATTGATATGCATACAGTTATTAAATTTACATCCGGACTTCAATTTAAAAAATTCAGGAAAATAATCTGTAATAGCTGCAGGTTCAAAATCTACGACTCCAAAACCTTTTATACCTGGTGTATCAATAATAAAGCCGCCAAAACTTAATTCAAACATTTCAGCAAATGTAGTGGTATGTAATCCTTGTTTATGCTGTTTGGATATTTCAGCTGTTTTTAAATCTAATGAAGGTTCAATGGCATTGATCAAGGTAGATTTTCCAACCCCTGAATGCCCAGAAAACATAGTAGTTTTATCTTTCATGAGTGCTTTCACCTCCTCAATATTTATATTTTTAGTGGCAGAAATTGGTATACATTCATAGCCAATATCGCTATACACCGCATCCAACTCAGCCAATTTATCTAATTGGGCATCTGTGTAGGTATCTAATTTGTTAAAAAGTAGTATTGTTTTAATATTATACGCTTCAGCAGTTGCTAAAAAACGATCTATAAACCCTGTAAATGTTGGTGGATTATCAATAGTCACCAATAAAAAAGCACTATCAATATTTGCTGCTATAATATGTGTTTGCTTCGAAAGATTTACCGATTTACGAATAATGTAATTTTTTCGGTCTTGAATCTTATGAATAATACCCGTTTCCTTACCTTCCTCAAACTCAAAAAAAACGTGATCTCCAACCGCAACTGGATTGGTACTTTTAATCCCTTGGATTCTAAATTTTCCCTTTAACCTACAATCAACTCTCTTACCATTTTCATGATAAACAGTGTACCAACTCCCCGTAGATTTTGTAACAATTCCTTTCACTTCACTAAAAAATAGAGGTACAAATATAACTTAAATTTGTACTATATGTAAATTTATCAATGGTGGTTTAAAAACACGTTCGTACCTCACTCTTTTTGTAAGTCATACCTAGAGAAAGTGTTCTAAAAAATGAAAAGCTATCAAAAAATTAAAAGATTCATTAAACAGCACTTAATTCAGCATCTTATACCTATTGAATATTGAGATATTTAGATGAAAAATGAAGTTCAAAATGATACTTTTCTCTAATTTTTAAATAGCTTTTTCAAGATTACAACCTATGCAATCCAAAATGTAATTATTTAATTCGATGCTGAATATTAATTGATTCTACATGAATTGATTTAAAAATTTCTTCTACAAATTCTTTACTCAACCCTTTTGAAACTCCTAATTCAACCATTTTAGAAATAATATCAGACCATCTACCACTTTGTAAAATAGCCACATTCTCACTATGCTTTAATTTGCCTATTTCTTTTGCAATACCCATTCTATCAGCTAAAATGTCAATAATTGTGCTATCGATTAAATCTAATTCTTTTCGATGCATCATTAACTTTCGTTGAAAATCCTCTTTAACACTGCTCTTTTCACGGATTCTTAAATCTTCTGTAATTCCTCTTAATTGGGTTGGGGTTACTTGTTGCGCTGCATCACTCCAAGCATTATCTGGATCAATGTGAGTTTCAATCATAAACCCATCATAATTTAAATCTAGTGCTGTTTGTGAAACATCTAGAATAGTATCTCTACGTCCGCAAATATGAGAAGGATCTAAGATAAGTGGTAAATTTGGAAATTCTTTTTTCAATTCAATGGCTAAATGCCATTTTGGTTTGTTACGGTAATGTAACGAATTATAGGTAGAAAACCCTCTATGAATCACTCCTAACTGAGAAATACCAGCCGTTTGAAAACGTTCTACGGCTCCTAACCACAAAGGTAAATCTGGATTCACCGGATTTTTAACCAATACAGGAATATCAACTCCTTTTAACGCATCAGCAATTTCTTGCACTACAAACGGATTTACGGTTGTACGCGCACCAATCCATAAAATATCAATATCGTGTTTTAAAGCTAATTCAACATGACTCGCATTCCCAACTTCAGTAGTCACCAACATTCCTGTTTCTTCTTTTACTTTTTGAAGCCAAGGTAATCCAATAGCACCAACACCCTCAAAACCTCCCGGACGTGTTCTAGGTTTCCAAATTCCTGCTCTAAACACATTCGTATCTGTTTTTTTAAGTTCATGCGCTGTTTTTAACACTTGCGCTTCTGTTTCAGCACTACAAGGTCCTGCTATAACTATTGGATGCTCTAAATTCATCGAGTCCAACCATTGTCTGTTTTCTTTTGTAATTTCCATGGTATTGTATTTCTAAATTGATTCTTTTATTTTTTTTACTTATGTATCTTTTAATTCGTCTTATTCAAATTCCAACCCGCCAGCTGGCTAATTCACTAAAAATATTAACTGAACATTTTTTTAACGTGCTGTCCTATTTTATTCCTTTTAAAACTGTTTTAATATAATTTGTATTGTTCATTGTTTCTTTTAAGGCCTCGTCATCATCTGTATCAATCAGCTGTCTAAACTCATTTAAATTTTTAATATATTCATCTAACGACCTTAAAATATTTTCCTTGTTTTGAAGAAAAATTGGAGCCCAAGTTGTTGCTGAACTTTTTGCCAAACGAACTGTTGAAGCAAAACCAGTACTTGCCATATCAAAAATATGCTGCTCATTCTTTTCAATTCCTAGCACTGTTTTCCCTAACATAAAGGAACTCACATGTGATAAATGAGATACATAGGCAATATGTCTGTCGTGCTCTACAGGACTCATCATTTTAATACGCATATTTAATTTTTTAAATACACTCAATGCTTTGTCTAAAATTTTCCAATCTGTTTTATCAACTTCGCATAGTATATTCACTTTTTCATCAAACAAATTTAAAATAGCTGCTTCTGGTCCTGAAAATTCCGTTCCTGCTAAAGGATGTGCTGCCACATAATTTTCTCGATTCGGATGATTTTCAATCGATTTGCAAATTTCATTTTTAACGGAACCTACATCAAATACCAACGTCTCTTTCCCAATTACATCTAATACTTGTACTGCAACTTGTGGAATAATATCAACTGGCACAGCAATAATAACTATGGAAGCATCGGCTACTGCAGAGAAATCTGAAGCTTCATCAATAACTCCTAATGCCAATGCCTTTTGAAGATGCTCCGGGTTTTGATCTATTCCATAGACTTTATATCCATTTCGTTTCTTTAAATCTAATGCTAAAGAACCTCCTATTAAACCTAAACCAATTACAACTAGTTTTTCCATTCTTACCTATTCTTTAACTGTTAATCTGGTTAACACTTCCTTTAAAATTGTTGATGAAACACACAATGAAGCTCGTATATACCCTTCTCCATTCGAACCAAATATAGTACCCGGAGTGATAAATACATCTTTTTCATACAGCAATGCATCTGTAAATTTTTCAGAAGTTTCACCTTCTGGTAATTTTGCCCACACAAACAATCCTCCAATTGCTGGATTATATGTGCAACCTAACACATCAAATATGCTCCATACCAACCTTCGTCTTTCTTTGTAAATAGCATCTTGAGTTTCAAACCAATTTCTTGATAAACTTAAGGCTGCTATTGCACCCTTTTGAATTCCTAAAAACATCCCTGAATCCATATTACTTTTCACTTGTAAAATTGTATTTAATATCTCAGCAGCTCCAACCACCATGCCAACTCTCCAACCTGCCATATTAAAACTTTTACTCAATGAATTTAATTCAATAGCCACTTCTTTAGCTCCTTCAACAGCTAAAATACTTAGTGGATTGTCATTCAAAATAAAACTATATGGATTGTCATTTACAATTAAAATATCGTGTTTTTTTGCAAATAAAATCAATTGTTGAAACGCTTCTTTCGAAGCCACTGCGCCTGTTGGCATATGTGGATAATTCATCCACATTATTTTTACGTCCGTTAAATCTTCTTTTTCAAGTTCTTCAATAGCTGGTAACCAATTCGTTTTTTCTGATAAGTTATAATATAGAGGCTCTGCTTCTAACAGTTTCGTCACAGAAGCATATGTTGGATATCCTGGATTTGGAATCAATACTTTATCACCTTTGTTTAAAAATGCCATAGAAATATGCATAATCCCTTCCTTTGACCCCATTAAAGGTAAAATTTCAGAAGCGGGGTCAAGATCAACTTTATAATTATTCTTATAAAAGTGAGCCATCCCTTCTCGCAATGCCGGAATTCCCTGATAACTTTGGTATTTATGCACGGTTTCTAGTTCCAATGCTTCTTTTAATGCTGTCACTACAGACGCTGGCGCCTGTAAATCTGGGCTACCAATAGCCATATTAATTACAGGCTTTCCTTCTTGCATTAAAGCACTAACTTCTCTCAACTTTTTAGAAAAGTAGTATTCTTTTACGTCATTTAGTCTGTTTGCTTTTTGTATCATTATCTTTTTCCTTTCGTATATTCTCCCAAAACTTTCAATGTTTCAACTTTTGCTGTCACTTCTTGTATTGCATTGTAATAATCGGCATAACTATCAAATGTAAAATCAGCAAAAAAGGCATATTTCCAAGGTGTATCTATCACTGGCATAGATTGAATTTTGGACAGATTTAAATGATGCTTTGCTAAAATGGTTAATACATTTGCCAAGCTCCCTGATTCATGACTCGTGATAAATTTAATAGAAGCTTTATTTGCTGAAACACTATTTTTAATGGCTGAATTTGTTAAAATAAAAAATCGTGTTGCATTTTGTTTGATGGTTTGAATTTCGGCCGCTATAATTTCTAACTCATAAGTTGCTGCCGCCAGTTCACTCGCAATTGCACCCACTCCTTTCAGTTTACCATCCTTAATTCTTTTTGCCACTACGGCGGTATCTTTATCTTCTATCAACTTGATATGTGGATAGGCTTTAAAAAAATGATGACATTGCAATAAAGCCATAGGATGTGAATACACTTCTTGTATTTCACTAATATCCTGACCCTCTACCCCCATTAAATGATGATGAATAGGTAAATGATGCTCTCCACAAATGGTAAGTTGGTGTTCATCAATTAAGGCATAGTTAGGCAATATTGCACCTGCAATTGAATTTTCTATGGCCATAATTACCACTTCAGCTTGTTTGGTATGCAATAAATTTGGCATTTCTGTAAATGACAAGCATTCAATCAAGTCAATATTTTTACCAAAATACTGCTCTGCTACAATATGGTGAAACGATCCTTTAATTCCTTGTATTGCTACTTTCATTATCCATTTTTAACCAAAAAAAAATCCCGAAATATTTCGAGACTTTACAATTTATTTTTATTCAAAAACACATAGTTAGCCTCTTCTTTTATCGCTAAAATAAAAGTAAAAATAAAAGCTATTCCAAGTTGTTTTTGTGTTCATTATCTGTAATTAGATGACAAATCTATACATTAATTTTAAAAAAACAAGATTTATTTGAAAAAATAAGTAATGATTATCAATATATCAACAGAACACTTTGTAATAAGATTTATGTTTAATAAAAAGATACTATTACTAGTTATTGTTTAATAAAAAATAGAAATATAAATTAATTATAAAAAAATTCATTTTAACAAATAGCTTCTTGCTAGTTCTACTAAGCTCTTCGATACAATTTTTCTCCACTGCATTGTAAAAAACCACTCTAAGTAATTATAAGAAAAAGTGAGAGGAGAAAAGGAATAGGAACTCATCTAAGTGTCAGTTCCAAGTGCTCGTGTGTAGCAAAGCGGAATGTACGTGTATTAATAACATTAAAGTTTCAATAGCTCTCTATAAAAGCTCCCTTCATTATGTTTTGAAAACTCGCTAAAAATAACCGCACTGAAAATTATGAGCGTTTTCTATTTTTAATGCGATACGAAACCATAACACCAACTCTATATGGAAGCCAATCTCCACTTTTATTATAATCATCAGCTCCATCGTACCTAATATCGGTTGCTATACTATATCCTTTATAAAATGCTTGACTGTGTCCTCCTCCTAAAAAACAATCCAATAAAAATTGATGCTTAATTTTTATGTGATACCCAATAGTTACGCCACTAACATATCCAAACCCTTTTTCATATAAATCTGTATTCAGGTAATTCCATTTTTGAAAGTTAAAGCGTGTAAATCCAACATGTGCTCCTATATAAAAACCGTTATATTTCTCCTTGAAATGATACCTGTACTCTGGAATAAACATATAAAATTGCATTGGTTTTCCATGAACCGATTTCCAAAAGGAGGCCATAACATCAAATTGAAATGTTGATTTTTTTCCAATACTCGTTTCTATGCCAATATTAGGAACTGTCAATAAAGTAGTTATTGCATTTACTTTTACATACGTTTGACTTTGCATATGAATTGAGCACAACATAAGAAAAATACAAAATTGTTTTTTCATCACAATTTTTAAACAAATATAGTATTTTATCTATAATTTTCTCTTTTAAAATTTAAAAGAAAGCCCTGGTATTGCCAGAATACATTGTTTAAATTTTCTTAACTTTGAGAAAATAAATTTCATACATCAAATAACTATGGTGGCTTATTTTATAGACCTTTGTATATGTTCAATTTTTTTAAAAATAAAAAACCATCCATAAGAACACATTTCCCTTCGGACTTTGTTGATATTCATTCTCATATATTACCGGCTGTAGATGATGGTTCTAAAAGCCTTGAAGAATCTTTGGCCTTGTTAAAAAGAATGTATAGTTATGGAATAAAAAAAGTTGTTTTAACACCTCATATTATGGAAGGTATATGGGAAAACACAAGGGTAGGTTTAGGCAAGAGATTTGAAGAGCTGAAAGAATACTTAGAAAAATCTAATTTTAAGGGTATTGAATTACATCTCGCAGCAGAATACATGTTAGATAATAATTTCAGTACATTATTAAAAAAGGAGAAGTTACTCACTATAAAAGATCCCTATTTACTTGTAGAAATGTCATATATCAATCCACCCATCAATTTATATGAAACCTTATTCAATATTCAAGTAGCTGGTTACAAACCTATTTTGGCACACCCAGAAAGATATTCTTTTTACCATCAAAACTATCAAGAATACTTTAAGCTAAAAGAAGTTGGATGTTTATTCCAACTCAATTTATTATCGCTAACCAATTATTATGGTAAAGATGTTACACGTATAGCCAACCGATTGATCAAAGATAAGCTGATTGATTTTGCTGGAAGTGACACCCATCAAGATAGGCACTTAAATTATTTAGAAAGTATGAATTCTCCAAAAATTATTAAAAAAATACAACCTATTTTAGCGAATAACAAGATATTTAAATAATGAAAAATATCTCATTTCATCAAGCTTTTAGTAAGTAATTTAAACGTCAAAATGTTTGACAACTAAATTCTTTACTTTTTTGTTTAATGATGTTATTGCACTATAACCTGTGTGTTCTAACACTATCACCACCAAATCATCTTCTAGATATTGTGTTAGGCCTGTACTAAATCCGTTCCATTTCCCATGATGATAAATAATGTTTTCGTCCTCTCTATCAATCCTAAAACCAAAACCATAAGGGATTTTTCTTCCATAAACGGTCTCCCCTTTGGTATACATAAGATCTAAAGATTCTTTGGAAAGCAATTTTCCGCTATTTAACCCCGACGTCCATTTAAATAAATCTTCAGTAGTAGCATATACATTTTTATCGCCCACAATAGCATCATTTATAGTACTATTAATTTTTAAATGTCTCCAACCTCTGTACAATCTATATCCAGATAATTGATTTGTTTTTATACTGTCATTTTCAAAACTATATACATAAGAATCTTTCATCCCAAGCGGATCAAAAATATTTTTTTGCATAAAATTACTAAAACTTATACCCGAAACTTTTTCTATGATAGCTGCAAGTACCAGATAACCTGTATTAGAGTAATCAAAATTACGTCCAGGCTTGAAGAATCTCTGTACCTTACTTGACTCGAATAACGCCATCATATCACTATTTGTAGGTGCTTTTTGCTCTTTCCATTTATGCTCGGCAAGCCAAAAATATTTTGGCAATCCAGCAGTATGATTTAGCAGGTTTTTAATAGTTACATTTTCATAAGGAAAATCTGGAAAATAGCTATTCACCGTATCTGTAAGTTGAATTTGATTCCGTTCGACCAACAGCATTATGGCTGCTGCAGTGAATTGTTTACTTACGGAAGCCAATTGAAATAATGAAGCCTCATGTATGGGTTCTTTCTTTTTAAAATCAGCATAACCAATTTGATTGCTATACAAAATTTTCCCATTTTTCGCTACCAATAAGGACCCGTTAAAATCGTGTCTTTTGTTGATACGTTTTAATAATGAATCTAATTTATGACTTACAGCTTGGGTTTCTGTTTCAGGATATCGCTCTACTAAAATAGAAGTTTCCTTTTCAGGTATGACTACTACTTGAGTAGCTGTTACATCTGTTTCATTAGCCTTAGGACTAAGCATATAACTACTCAAAAAAACAATGAGGGTTAGGGCTACATATTTACTATATTTTTTCAACGGAGACTTTAGGGTTTATTGAGGTGTTAAAAGTAATAATCTATCTAAAATTTTCAAAACTATTCTCCTCTTTTAACGTAAAAATTAAGATTTTAGTTTTTTTGTTTCAAAAGTTCTTACTTCATATTAATTTATAATGACTAAAACTATTAACTATGCTTAAACGATCCTTTTGAAACACATCAAGAAAGTCCAACATCTTTGAAGTTAAGTTTTGAGTTTGCTTAATGCTGCCATTTTTTCCACCAAGGTTTTTTAGTTTCAGATTCAGTATAACCATATCCGTATCCATAACCATAGCCATACCCTTTTTCAAAATCAGTATCATTTACTAAAACTGCCATATTAGGTAAGCGTTTTTCAGCATATAACAACCTAGGAATATCTAACATACGCTTGTCAAGGTAATTAGCTCTAACCACATATATAAATAAGTCTGCATGATGTCCTAGTAATAAAGTATCAGTTACACTATTGACTGGTGCAGTATCAACAATCACGTAATCGTAATGTTCTTTCCCATACGCTAAAACCTCATCAAAACGACCATTCATTAATAATTCTGAAGGATTAGGGGCTATAATTCCAGACTCAAGTATGTCAAACTTAATAGATGGAACTTTTTCAATAACATCAACTACTTTTAATTGGGTATCCATTAAATAATGAGACAAACCTTTATTTGGAGCCTGAATATTTAAATATTTAGCAATTTTAGGCTTTCTAATATCTGCACCTATTAATAACACTTTTTTATGTGTTAATGCCAATACTGATGCTAAATTAATAGCTATGAATGTTTTTCCTTCACCAGCTAAAGTTGAGGTAATAAAAATAGTTTTAGATGCTGCTTTTCTATCAGAAAGCATAAAGTCCACGTTGGTTCTTAACAATCGAAATGATTCTGCTGTACTGCTTCTATCTGTATCAGAAACTACAACTTTCCTTTCTGATTTTGTTTTAGGAATATCTCCCAGAATTGGTGCTTTAACAACCTGCTCAATATCTTTTCTTGTATGCACCTTATTATCTAACAATAATAACACATAAATGATAGCTAATGGCAAGAGAATTCCAACCAATAATGCCCCTAAATAATAGATGCTCCTTTTTGGAGCTACAGGGTTTTCACTTCCATACGCTGTATCTATAATTTTTGCATTTGGTAACGTAATCGCCAATGAAATGGCATTCTCTTCTCGCTTTTGTAATAAATACAAATACAAAGCTTCAATAATTTGTTGCTCGCGTTGTATACTTCTATACTCACGTTCTTGTTTGGGAACAGCGGCAATTCTACTATTAAATAAGTCTTCTTGCTTTTTAATATCTCGTAATGAAATCTCTAACGATTGTTTTAAATTAACTAACCCTTGTTGAATACCATCGCGCAATTGAGTTACTTGGCTATTGATGTTTAAAAGTACTGGATTCTGTTTGTTGGCACTTCTTAAAATTCTATTTCTCTCTACTACTAATTGATTGTATTTCGACGTACTTTCATTAATCCCACTTTCGTTAAAACCTAAGTTTTCTGGTAATAATTCATTCTCATTTTGTGCAATAAAATCAGCTACATAGTTCACCAATTTTATTTGAGTACTTATATCAATTACCTTTTTAGATATTTCAGTTTTGTTTTGTAAAATTAATCCTGCCTCTGATGAAATATCGGTCAATCTATTGAATGTTTTAAATTGCTCCGCACCAATTTCAACTTCCAATAAATCTTTATTAATAATTTCAATACGTTCATTAATAAATTTATTGGTATTTGTAGCAATTAGATTTTTATCTTCAACTGCATCTTTATTGTATTGAGCAACTAAATTATTTAAAATTTCTTCGGCCTTTACTTTAACCTCATCAACTAAACTAATTTTAAGAACACTTGAGTTTTTTAAAATTTGAATTTGAATTTTATTTCTATAATTTTCTACAATACCTTTAAGCGGACTTATTTTTACAATAATTTCTTTTTCAACATCTTGTTCATCAACCATATAAGGGGTAACAATTATAGGTCCAAAACTGGTTAGTAAACGATCACCAAAAGCATGAATTTCTGCTTTATTGTTTTCAACTATTTCAAATTCCGTAGCTGATTTAATAGTGATAGAAAAGGATATTGCTTCATTATTTAATGTAATATCATCCCCTAAAAAGTTTATTTTTACAGGTGATGTTTTAAAGAACATTTCAGACTCAATGACACGCCCTTGACTAAAATATTGCACATTTAGTTGTAAGTCGTTTGCTACTCTTTCCATTAAACTTCTAGATTTCAATAACTCAATTTCATTATCTAATGATGCTGTGGTATTGCCTAACAGTCCTAAGTTTTCTAGGGCCGAAAGCTCTGTTACACCGCCTTTTTCACTATCATCAACTAATATAGTAGTAGAAACTTCGTACAAATTTGGCATATATCGCACATAAAAAAAAGTAGCAACAACACAAGCAACAGCACTTACTACTAGCCACTTCCAATAAAACATATACTTTTCGAGCTCTTCTCTTAAATTGATCGAATTCTCGTTAAAGTGAATTGGGTTTAATTGATTTTCTTGTTGCATACAATTTGTTTTAACGTGTTAAAATTAACACTAAAGACAGCACAGCCGTTGCT
>NZ_JABDRI010000086.1 GCF_013041805.1 Lutibacter sp. | reverse complement strand
TTTCCAAAAGTATGCTTTATTTTAAAATCTACTAAATGTAAAAAGGACTTTATTTTTGGCAAGTCTAAACATTTAACTTTTTCAAAATAAGTATGCTTTTTTCCTTCAGCTTCAAAATTTATTTCTTTTACTATAAAACCATCTTTTAAGTACCTAGTAATTTGAAAGGTGATTCCTTGAATAGTTTTAGTTTCTTCCTCAACTAAGTTTGCAATTACCTTTTTTACATTCATAAAGTCTATAATGGCAATTCCTTCTGTTTTTAGTCCGTTTTTAATATTTTTCAAAACGTTAATGTCTTCTTTGTCATTTTCAAAAAAACCAAAGCTTGTAAATAAATTTAGAATAGCGTTGTACTTACTATTGAACTGATTACGCATATCATGCTCTATAAATTTCAACTTCTCATTTTCAAATTGCTTAGCTTCTTGAATACTATTTTTGGACAAATCAGCTCCAACCACATGAAAACCTAATGAATTTAAAAATATGGAGTGTCTACCTTTTCCGCAGCCTAAGTCTAACAGTATATCGTCTTTTTTTAATGCTAAAAAAGCAACCACATTTTGCATAAATTCACGCGCTTCAGAATAATCTCTATCAGCATATAAAATATGATAGTAGGGTGTATTAAACCATGATGCAAACCACTCTTTTTTTTCTGTCATAAAAAATTTAAAGGTTGACAAAAATAACAAAATGTTTTGAGTTTAAAGCATAGTTTCATTGATCAATCTAATTTCTTATCCCATACAAAAAGATTGGATAGTCATATTATCGAAAATGTTTCTGTATTTTTGCAAAAATTTAGAGTATGAATCACGATTTTAGAATGGTTGCAACTACCATGTTTGGTTTTGAAGAATTATTAGTAACTGAACTTAAAAACTTAGGTGCTCAAGATGTTGAAGCAGGAGTAAGAAGTGTAACTTTTAAAGGTGATAAAGGTTTTATGTATAAAGCCAATATGGCTTTGCGTACCGCTATTAGAATTTTAAAACCTATTAAACGTTTTAGAGTGGCTGATGAAGATGATTTGTACAATAAACTAATGAAGATTGAATGGGAAAGGTATATGGACGTTGATCAAACATTTTCTATTGGGGCAGTTGTTAATTCGAAAAATTTCACCACAAATTCTCATTATATTTCATTAAAATCTAAAGATGCCATTGCCGATTATTTTAGACATAAGTATCATAAACGTCCAAATGTTGATGTAAAACATCCTGATTTAAAAGTACATGTGCATATTCAAAAAGATGTTTGTTCTGTGTCGTTAGATAGTTCTGGAGATTCTTTGCATAAAAGAGGATATAGAAGTTCAACAAATATTGCACCCATAAATGAAGTATTGGCTGCTGGTTTGGTGTTACTTTCTGGTTATACAGGTGAATGTAATTTTATAGACCCCATGTGTGGCTCAGGAACTATTTTAATTGAAGCTGCAATGATTGCAAATAATATTCCTGCAAACATTAATAGAAAAGAATTTGGCTTTGAAAAATGGAATGATTACGATGAGGATTTATTTTTTATTATTCAGGATTCTTTATTGAAAAAAATTAGAAGTTCCCATTTTAAAATTATGGGATTTGACAAAGCACCTTCCGCTATTGTGAAGGCTAAAGAAAATATTAAAAATGCTAATTTAGAGGAGTTTATTGGTGTTCACCACGTCAACTTTTTTAACTCAGTAAAAGAAGTATTTGGTCAAACTACAATTTTGTTTAACCCACCTTACGGAGAACGCTTAAATGTTGATGTTCAAGAATTTTATAAAAAAATTGGTGATACCTTAAAACATGGGTATCCAGATTCTACTGTTTGGTTTATTACATCAGATTTTGAAGCGCTAAAGCATGTAGGTTTACGAACTTCAAGAAAAATCCCAGTAAAAAATGGAGATTTAGACTGTAAATTTGTACGTTATGATATGTATGCAGGGAGTAAAAAAGCGAAGAAGAATTTACCTAAAGAAGAAATGGAATAGCGGTATTGCGCTACTTTCATACTATAAAAAAAGGCTTTGCAAATTTGCAAAGCCTTTTTTAAAACTAACTCAATTTATTAACTTCTACTATTTCTTTTACTACTTGTTCTTTTTACTTCACTTTTAACAGGTGTTCTACTTGATGATGTTGCTCTCTTTTTTTCGGTATTTACCGATCTTTGAGTTTGAGTAGATCTTGTATTATTTTTTGAAGCTATTGTTCTTCTTTCTTGAACTTTAACTGGTTTGCGCTCCGTTGTTGTTCGTTTCATTTGAACTGATTTTTCTGGTGCTCTTTTTGTGATGGTTCTATTATCTCTAGTTGTTCTGTTCTCAAGAGATGTATTTCTTCTTGTATTAGAATTTGAAGTTGTTGATCTCGTGTCTCTAGTTGTTCTATTCGTAACAGATGTATTTCTTCGAGTATTAGCATTTGAATTGGTTGATCTGGTGTTTATTGTATTTGCACTAGAACGTACCGTATTTCTATTCGTTCTATCTACTCGGGCAATTTTATCTGTTTTCCTTTTAGGAATTTGTTGTGTTGCCACTCTTGATCTTGTATTGCTATTAGAACGTTTATTGTTACTATTATAATATTTATTTCTAGAATGATCTCTGTGATATGTGTATCTATTTGGTCTATAATTTGATCTATATGGTCTATAACTTACAACTCTATACTCAAAAAATGGTCTAACAAAGAAGTTGTGATAAGGATGAAACACATAGTTACGATTATACACATTAATATATCCTGAATAATGAGAATAGTTACCATAGTTATTGTAGTAAATATTCATTCCGCCTAGTCGCGCTAGTCTTCCATGTGCATAATTAATGTTTACATTTCCTATTCTATCAACTCTTCCGTAATAATCATAGTAAATTGGAATATCTTCAACTTGAATAATAGCACCGTAATGGTCGTATTGTACATAAGCATCATAATTAAACCCAGCGTTAAAACTGATGTTTACATTTCTATTTTGGTATCCAACATGTACATTGTTTCTTGGATTGATAAAAAAATCGAACTCTCCATTTTGAAAAACAGCGAACGTAACGCCACGTTCTACAAAATTGAACGAATCACCAAAATTATTGTAATAACGGTTAGTGGTTGTTGCAGATGTTGAAGCAAATGCTGCTGCACTTACAACTACAAAGGTTACGAATATAAGTATCTTGTTTTTCATACTATTAGATTTTAAAGGTTCATACTACATTATGTTCTTAGCGCTGAACACTTTCTTAAATACAAACAACGTGCCAAAAAAATATGCCCAACGAAATTGGGCATATTAGAACATTAAAATTAAAAAAATAAAGCTTTTACACTTTAAATGTTTTTTGGCAACTCACCAGTTAATGAATTTAAAAATGCGACTAAGGCATCTAATTCATTTTCAGGAAGTTCTTTGTTTAATTGTAATTTAGCCATAATAGTAACAGCTTCTTTTAAATCTTTTACACTTCCATCATGAAAGTAAGGGTAGGTTTTTTCAATATTTCTTAAGGAAGGAGACTTAAAAATATATTTATCACCTTCTTTTTTTGTTACTTCAAACTTACCTTCATCTATTTTTGTGCTTTTTGTATATTTCCAATAATCATCAAATATTCCAAATTTTTGATAAATGTTTCCACCTAATACATTTCCAGAATGACAAGCTACACAACCAGTACTAATAAATAACTGTAATCCTTCTTTTTCTATAGTTGATAATGCATCTAAATCACCAGCAATAAAATCATCAAATCTTGAAGGTGTTATTAATTTTCTTTCAAAAGCTCCAATAGCATTTTGAATATTTTTATAATTAATAGGTTGTTCTTCGTCTGGGAATGCTTCAGAAAATAATTGATTGTATTCCTCGATTTTAGATAGGCGTTCCACTACTACTTTTTCGCTTGGCATTGCCATTTCAACTGGATTTAAAATCGGTCCTCCTGCTTGTGCTTCTACATCTGGCTCTCTACCATCCCAAAATTGCGCCATATGTAATGCTGCGTTAAAAACAGTAGGGGAGTTTCTTGTTCCAAAACCTCCATCATTCCCAGGAGAAGTACTTAAATTATCAACTCCATAGGTTTCAAGATTATGACATGAATTACAACTTTGTTTATTATCTTTTGATAGTCTATTGTCAAAATATAATTTTTTCCCTAAAACAACTTTTTCATCAGTTACTTTATTTTCTGGGTTATCTGCAACTTCCGGAAGTTTACCAAACATAGACGATGCCGTTTTTTGTAAAGCGACATATTCAGGATTTACTTCCGCTTTTTTTTCTTTTTTCTCCTCTTTGCAACTCATAAAACTAATTACTAAGATTGCAACCAATAAAACTTTTTTCATTTTAGTTAGTATATTTAAATTTTGTGTAAAATTATTCTAAATAAGACATAAATAGAGTAACTTTAATTACAATAAACAGTGTTTTTAAGTAACATTAATCACAGTTTTTGTATAGATTTTAATACTTTTACTTTTTAATAATTTTTAATTGATTTGAGTTACTTTATCGACGTTATTTTACCAATTCCACTGCACAAGTTATTTACCTACAAAATAACTGATGCTGAAGCCGTTTTCTTAAAAAAAGGAATGCGTATAGCTGTAGAATTTGGTAAATCAAAAATTTATACAGCTTTAGCGTATAAGGTTCATGAGAATGCTCCAATAGGCTATGAAGCAAAGGAAATTTTTCAAATATTAGATGATGCGCCCTTAGTGAATGAGATTCAATTAAAACATTGGGAGTGGATTTCAACTTATTATATGTGTACTTTGGGTGAAGTGTATAGAGCTGCTTTGCCTTCTGCTTTTTTATTAGAAAGCGAAACGGAATTAGAATTGATTCAAAGTTTTTCTAAAGAAGAAGAGCTTTCTCATGAAGAATATTTAATTTTTGAGGCTTTGCAGTTTCAACCAAGGCTTTCAATTTCTCAGATTATAGAGATTTTGGGTAAAAAAAGTATTTTTCCAATTATTAAAAGTTTATTAGACAAACATGTAGTTCTTGTTAAAGAGCATATTTATGAGCAATACAAACCCAAATTAGTTAAATATGTTCGGTTAAATGAGGAGTGGAATACTAATGAAAAACTACCTGAATTGTTAAAATTACTAGGTAGAGCAAAAAAACAACACGCTCTTATTTTGGCTTATTTTCAGTTAAATGCACTTAAAAAACCCATAAAAGCAATACAACTTTTAGAGGCTTCAAATACGTCTCCCGCTGTCATGAAATCTTTAATCGATAAGGACATTTTAACGTATTATTTTATTCAAAAAGATCGAATTAATTTTGATGGAAAATCTGAACAAATTAAAGAATTAACAACCTATCAGGAAACTGCATATAATGCAATAAAATCATCTTTCAATACGCATCAAACCACCTTACTAAAAGGAATTACGAGTAGTGGAAAAACAGAGATTTATGTAAAGTTAATTAAACAATTACTTGAAGAAGATAAGCAAGTATTATACTTGTTGCCAGAGATTGCTTTAACCACACAATTAATTGAAAGGTTGCAATATTATTTTGGGGAATATTTATCTGTTTATCATTCCAAATACTCTATGAATGAACGTGT
>NZ_JABDRI010000085.1 GCF_013041805.1 Lutibacter sp. | reverse complement strand
CCTCCCATATGTGGAGAGGAAAGCCATATTTTATTCTTCATTCATGGGGTCTTCAAGGATTAGAACAAATTTAGTCATTTTTTTAGTTTTTAGAAGTAAAAGAACCTAAGTTATGAAAAAGTTATTTAACTGAGTAGTGATAAATAAACAGAAAATTTAGGACTAAAAAATGAGGACTGGATAAAAGAACAAGCTTTAAGATGCTGTAACTAGTAGGTTGAAATTTAAAACATAAACCAAAACGGGATGTCGAATTTTGATTTAATCCTCACAACTAAAAAACCCAATAATTCAGCATAAGTTTTAAAAAAAATGACGATCTAATATTTTATAAATATCAATATATAATTTTAAAAAAAAGTCAATATTCACAAGGCCTTGAAGCATATTGTTATTATTAAACATCTATAGTATAGTGCTTTAAAAATGTTAATAAAACGGCATTAAATGTTAAAAAGTAGCTTTTCTAAGTACTTAAATAATACTTAGTTTTACATCAGTCATTTTGTATGAACCTTATCTTATTAATTTAGTTCATATAAAAACGAAAAAGTTCCAAAGCGGCAACTTTAGAACTTTTAAAAAAGGGTACGCTTAAAGAAGCGTTGTTTATCTTTCTGATATCAAAATTACAACACTTCTCTAAGCCTACCAACATTTTTAACATTAAAATTTAAGCACGTCCCTAAATGGACGTGGAAAGGAGGTATGATGACATAATTTTAACAAAAACACTGCCATAACTTGCGATAGTTACAGCACAAAATAACCGAACATACGTGGTTGTTTTACTTTACTTAGTAAAGGTGTATTAAAACGTTTTTTTAAGGAGTCGTATAACTGCCTATAGTGAGTGTTATACATTAAATTATAAAGAAAAATGGTAGGAATTAAGCCTATTTTAAAATCGAATCCGCGCGATCTAACAGCGGAAAAGAAGTATTATGCAACAGCAATTTCTCAAGGGACTATTGACTTTGAGCGATTAGCATATTTGGTGTCTAACCAATGTACAGTTCGCGAATCTGACTGTTATGCAGTGCTACGAGCTCTAGAGCATAACATTATGGATGAACTTAAACAAGGCAAAATTGTGCAACTAGGAGACCTAGGCAATATGCAGGTGGGTGTTTCTTCTAACGGAGAAGTACTCGCTAGCGATGTAAGTTCAGCTTCTGTAAAAAAAGCGCATCTTAATTTTAGACCAGGCGTTAAATTGAGAGATATGCTTGAGATTACCAAATATAAAATTGTTAGTTAGGACCGCCATTACTGAGTTATATCAGTAAGAAAATTCCCAAACTGTTCCCGCAGTTTGGGTTTTTTTATGCTTTTTTGCTAAAAAAAGCTCTTGAACTTTTTAAAATTCCACTTGAACTTCCGGTGCATTTCACTAGTGCTTTTTAAAATTCCACTTGTGCTTTTCTATAAAACTACAAGTACTTTTTAAAATTACAGCAGTACTTTTTAAAAAAGGTACTTTTATTAAAATTTAATGCTAAAAAAAGGGCGTATTGCTTGAAAATAGTTTAAAAAAGAGCAAAAAAAACTCAATAATTGTTGGTTAGGACCGCCATTACTGAGTTATCTGTTGTAAGAAAATCCCGAAAAGTTCCCGCTAATCGTTCATTTAACGGTGTAAAAATAGTACATAAATCCTTTTTTGAGTCGTTTTTTAAAAGCAATTTTGCCTTTTTTGATATAAATAACATGAAATGTTGATAAAAAAATTGCTAACCCCTATATGTTAACATTTGTTCTATTTAGAAATTAACAATAGTAATTTAGGCTTCCATTGTGAAGTTTTGAAAAAACTGAGGAAATTTGTTTCTTTCTATGAAGTTACTTCGGTATTATTGCGTATCGAAATGACGTTATTTAGCAAGCTAGTAGCCTAAAGTTTTCTTCTTATTTTCTATAGCTAAAAATAACAGTACATAGCCAATAGTAAAGGTTACTGCAATACTACCTATTAAAATATATTGAGTTTGTAAGGAAGTTTTATATAATACAATAACCAAGCTTGATACTCCTAATTGCACTAATGCATATGAAATAGCTACCTTTAAATGACTCCATTGGTACACATCCACTAATTTTTGATAGATATGATGTCGATGCCCTTGTGTAATATTTTCCTTTAAATAGATTCTATATAAAATTGTTAAACCACTATCTATTCCATAAACCGACACCATTAACAATAGTATTGGGGCTTTTAGTTGGATGATAAAACTTACACCTAAAAAAAGAATTAGTACTGCTAAAGAAATACTCCCAATATCACCTGCGAATAAACGCGCTTTTCCTCTAAAATTATAAAAACCAAAAACAAGAATTGCTACCAATGTATAGCCTATCAAATTTACTGGTACAATAGTTTCAAAATAGTTAATCCCTAAAAAACCAAGTAGTACTGCCAAACTATAGAGACCAGTGATACCATTTATGCCATCCATAAAATTATACAAATTAATAAATCCAACCCCTATAATAACTATAAATCCAACAACTAAAATTGGTAGATTAAATACACCTACTTGATAGAGAACTAAACTGACTGCTAAAAATTGAAATGGCAAACGCACTTTAGCTGATAATGTTTTTAAATCATCTATAAAACTTACTAAAGCAATACTACTAATACCTGCAAAAAAATAAGGGTATTGAAAATTGGATAGTATAAAAAACAACACAACTGCTATATAAAATAAAATACCACCGCCTCTTATGGTTGGTATCGTATGTGAACTTCTAAAATTTGGATTGTCAACAATATTATATGTTTCTGCAAGCTTATTGTACATAAGAATTGCAACTACAAAAAAAATTGAAATAATTATATATTCCATTAAATTTTAACTTGTTTAGATTTTATATTTTTCAAGTTGATTGTATTAATAAAAAAATAAAATAAATACGGTAAAAACATAATTCGCATTCTATTTCCCATTCCTAAATTGTATAAATAAGAACCAAAAAATACAATTAAAGTGATGCTAGCAATCAATGTAAACTTTTGATCTATGACTAGTGCCTTAAATTTACTTCCATTTTTTAAATAATTTATAAGTGCTATTATAAAAATTATTAAAAATAAGATATTCTCCATTGAGGCAATCAATTGAATTTCATTATTAATATTATATAACAAAGGTAACGGCATAAAAATTAAGAAAAATATTCTCGTAAAAATTGTTGTATCAGAAATACTAATCGATGCATTACCTAAATTTTGAGTTAAAATCAAAAAATCATCAAGGTATCCCAGCATGGAATTAAAACTTATATCTTCCAATCTTAAGAAAAACCTTAAAAAAATAGGGATAAATACTATGCTTGTAATTATAGACCCAAAAACAAGTATCCTTTTAGTAATTTTAGGAATGTTTTTATTAGTAATAATTGATAGAACTAATGAAAATACAAGCACAAAAAACAAATGAGGTCTTATCATAAAAATGAGCAAACCCAAACCAAGAAAACCCCAATCATACTTACTATATTTTATTTTTTTTAATAACACGATCATTGATAAAAACAGTATAGGCTCCTTCCCTAAAAAACCTGCCCAAAGGTGAATAGATGGCAACAAAAGAAACAATAATATATAGCTCGTATTTTGTTCAAGGTGCTCCGTTCCGATTATTTTAAAGTATTCTAAGAACCCTTTAAAACTTATTACTGAAAATAATAGGAATAGGACTTTAAAACTAATTCCTAATTTAACAAATGGAAATATCAAAAAGGACATAAATGAATTTCCTATATAAAATAAATTAAACCAGTTATTTTCTTCTAAAGCATTAACATAAAATTTAACAGGATCAGTTGTATTAAATTTATCAAAGAAAAAAGCAAAAATTAAAGAAATGGAAAAATGTACGATACTAAAAATTAAAATGTACGTTTTTAGACTTGTTTGCTTTATTGTTCTTAAAAATTTATACAACTCATAAACAACATATAAGAGTAATAAAATTATTACTAAACTATTTATTAAAAATATTGTTATTGTGCTATTAATCAAAATATTATAACTTACATACGTATATTAAACAATTGCATTAATCGCTTCAATATAATGTTTAATAATTATTTTTTCATCAAAAATCGCAATTGCTCTTTCTCTTGCCTTCATTCCCATTATTTTTCGCTCTTCATCAGGTAGTAATAACATTTTTTCCATTTTATTAGCTAAGTCTTCACCGTTTTTCACTTTACATAAAAAACCTGTTTCATCATTTAAAACAACATCTCTACAGCCAGGCACATTGGTTGTAACAATTGGAATGCTCATACTTGATGCCTCTATTAAAACTTTAGATAAACCTTCTCGGTATGATGGGAGAACTACACATTGCGCATTATTTAATACTTCTTGAACAGCATCTGATTGCCCTAGATAATCAATAATGTCTTCACTAATCCAACTATTTAATGTTTCTTCTGAAATAGCAGTTGCGTTGTTTTTATATAGTGGACCTAAAATGGCGAAGTTAGTTTTGGGGTATTTAGCCTTTAACATTCTTACTGCATCTATATATTCACGAATACCTTTATCATATAATAACCGACCTACAAATAAAAATTGAAAATTATCCGTTCCATTCCTATTTTCTTTTGGTTTGAACTTAACTGTATTTACTCCTGAACCTGGGATAACTTGACATTTCACTTTATCAACAAGGTTATTTTTCACAAATAATTCTAGGTCAGCATTATTTTGAAAAAAAACTTTTGTTGCTTTCTTTTGAGAATATCTATATAGCCATTTTGCAATCTTAGTTGAAAAACTTTTTTTTATAAAAAGTGTCCCTAAGCCTGATATATTATTTATCGTAGGAATCCCTAACATACTCGCGGCAATTGTACCATATATATTTGGTTTTATAGCATTATGACAAATAATTTCAGGATTTATCTTTTTATAAATTTTATAATAATTATAAATAGTTTTTAAATCTTCTAAAGGATTGGTAGCGTTATTATTCAAATTAATTGCCTCAAAATGAAACCCTTCATTAACTAATTTATGAGCATATTCATCCTTAAATGCTACAGTATATATTTCATGACCGTTCTTTTGTAATGCCTTTAATAAAGGCGTTCTGAAATTATAAATACTCCAAGAAATGTTAGAAGAAAAGACAATTTTCATATGTGTATTTATAAATGATAATTTGGGTTATTATTAAAAGTGCTATTTTTTGGCAAGAATAAAATTAGAAACATTGGTGCAATTTTAGCCCTGTGTCGTATTGCTGTTCCAACATTTGTTACTCCTAAAGAAAAAACCAATGTCAAAAATAAACTCATAATTAAAATAGCTTTAGCTGCTGAGTTGAAATTTATAATTCTCCTATTTTTATTCATTCTATAGAAAAGTAATAAATATAGAAACCCATCTATTAGGCCAATTAAATGTGTTGGAGTTTTTACCAAAAATGGAATAAGAGGTGAAAATAAAAAGGCAAAATACCTTATAGGAATTTTCCATAAATCACTAATTCCTCCAGTAATTCTCATCCAGCTTGGGTATGAAGAATTGCCCATAGATCTAAAATTTTCCATTTTATTAAATTGATCTGAAATATTCTCAAATGACCCTCCAAATTTATTTAATCCAAGCCCCCAATAATTAACAATTATTATACTACCCACTATAATAACAGGCACTAAAAATTTACGTAAGTATTTATTCTTTCCCCGTTGGTTTTGTTTTTTTCCAATAATTGAAAATAGTAAGAATCCTAAAAATATAAAAATAACACCTGAATGAAATAATGTTGCCACAATTATGTAAAATACAAACCATACTAACTGTTTAATATTTGCATGTTTCCAATATTTAATAAAGGAAATAGTTGCCAAAATTAAAAATAAATTTATCGGGGTTTCTCTTAAAATTAAAGCTGAATGCAAACAAAATTGAGGAAATAGTGCGGCAAACCAAGCAACTTTAATTGCCAATTTATTATTATTCCATAACAATAAACTGGCAACATATATTTTCTTTACAACCAAAGTACCCAAAATAACCATTATTAAGCCAAAAATAAATGGTTCTCTTCCTATGATAGCATATAATAAAGACCCTAAATAGGATAAAAAATAGTGACCTTGACTAAAAATTAAACTGAAATTTAAATCATTTGAATTTGCAAATCTAAATGCATTACGCTCCATAACAATTGCGTCACCATCACCTTGTGGCAGTATCGTCACATAATTATTAATTAATAGCAGTAATAATCTTAGAATAAAAGCAATGATTAAAATATGTGTTATTTTATTTTTCAATTGTTTTATTATTTATTCAAAAAAATAGTTAAATACCATTTTTGAAAACAGTAGAATGTCCATACTCTAAACGTATTATCTTCTCTTCCTTCAACATGGTTTAACACAAGTTTTTGAACATAATTAATATTAAAAATATTTTGTTTTTTTAAAAACATTGGCTCAATATAAGATAAAACCTCCTTTTTTAATGGCTTTCTTAACCAATCCCCAACTGGAATTTCAAATCCTTTCTTGGATTTATCTAAGAAGCTTTTAGGGAAATATTGCTTAAAGGCTTCTTTTAATATGTATTTTTTATTCCAACCATTTATCAAAAAACTTTCAGGTAATTGGTTTGTAAAACTCCATAATTCTTTATTTAAGAAAGGTGCTCTACATTCTATTGAAGCTAACATACTTGCCCTATCTACTTTTACTAGTAAATCGCCTTCAAGAGATAGTTTTTTATCTAATTCCCTAAAATCATTTAACTTATTTATTACATCCTCATCTTTAAAATAATCTAAGGCTTCTTTAACAAAATTATTTTCTTTAAATAAATTAGTTAACTCGTTATTTTGAAAGCCTAAAGATATAATATTATAATAAAAGTCATTATCATAGTTAATGGCTTTGAGTAACCTATTTAATTTAAATCGTAATCCTCTATTATCATCTTTAACCCGTAAGATATTTTTAGAGGTATTAATAAATAAGTTGTGCGCTTTTTCAGGAACGATATATGTATATTTTTTATTTAATTTACCCATATAGTATTTATTATACCCTCCAAAAACCTCATCGCCACCATCTCCTGTTAAGGCAACTTTTACAGTTTGTTGGGTTAATTTAGATACCATGTACGTAGGTAATGAAGATGAATCTGCAAAAGGTTCATCAAAATTTAGCAACACATCATCAATTTCATTTTTCAAATCGTTAATTGTTATGTTGAATTCATGATGGTTACTCCCTAATTGCTTTGCAACTACCCTTGACTTATCAGTTTCATCAAAAGATTTTTTATCAAAACCAATAGAAAATGTACTTATTGGATTAGATGTTTGTTGAGATAAACATAACGAAACAATTGAGGAATCTACACCTCCAGATAAGAATGTTCCTATTGGAACATCAGAAACTGCCCTAGACTTTACACTATTATAAACTAAATTATGTGTTACTTCCTTCGCTTTCTCAAATGATACGTTATGATACTTCGAATTAAATTGTTGTTCAATTGTATTAATTTTAATTTTAAAATTAATACAATCTACTTCTAAATAATTATTCGCTTCTAACTTAAAAATATTTTGATAAATAGAATAGGGAGCTGGGATATATGTTAATTGAAAATAAAGAGATAAAGCTTCTTTAGAGATATTAGGCCTTAAAGGTAAAATTTTAATAATTGATTTTAATTCAGAGGCCCAATAAAACTTTTCTTTGGTTTTAGTATAATACAAAGGCTTTTCACCAAAAAAGTCTCTCGCAATAAATAATTTATCTATATTCTTATCATAAATACTAAAGGCAAACATACCATCTAGCTTTCCAAATGCTGAAACCCCATATTTTTCATATAAACGAATTATAACTTCAGTATCAGATGCTGTTTTAAAAACAACGCCTTCATTCTCTAATGCAATTTTTAATGTTTTGTAATTATAAATTTCTCCATTAAAAACAATTACAATACTATTATCATCATTATATATGGGTTGTTTACCAGTATTTAAATCAATTACAGCTAACCTGCGCATTCCCATTCCTAATGAATAGCTTTTATCTTTTTCAATATATATTCCATCATCATCAGGCCCTCTATGAATAATTAAATTATTCATTTTAGTAAGGCTTTTTTTCACCTCTTTTTCCTCTATTAGTTCTTTGTAGAACAATCCATTAATTCCGCACATACAAGCTACATATTGTATATTTTAATCCAATTATTTACAATAGTGTTTATATCAAATTTTTCCTTTACATAGGTTAAATTATTTTTACCCAAAACCTTCAATTCTTCATTATTTAATTTCATTACATTGTACATTATTTGAGATAATTCAATAGTATTTTTTGGTTCCACTACATATCCTCCTTTTGAAGCCTTTAAAATACTACTTATCTCACCAACATTTGTAGAAACAACTGGTAAACTTGAAGCCATTGCTTCTAACAATACCATTGGCAAACCTTCAGAATTAGAAGATATTACAAAAGCATTATAATTTGAAAGTAATTTAGGAACGTTATCTGAAATACCTATAAGCCTAACATACTTTTCTAATTTATTTTCTTTTATTAATTCTTCTAACATACTTTTTTCAAAACCTTCTCCTGCTATATCTAATTGGAATTTATTTGATTTATTTATAAGATTTTTACACGCAATTATTAGAGATTTGTAATTTTTAACGGGTATTAATCGCCCTATCGATAACCATCTAAAAACTTTATTTGGTTGTACTATTTTTGTCTTTTTGTAAGCTTCTACAATTAGACCATTTACAATATGCAAACTTTTCTTATTTTTAATAGATTTTTTTTCTATTAAATAATGAAGGGATTCTTTAGATACCGCAGTATGAAAATTAACCCAATTCTTTGTTAATTTATAAATAACATACGGTGACAAACCTAAAATATTTTCATTGTCATATACGCAATGTGTTGTATTAACAATTTTTATTTTCGAATTAAAAAATTTAATAAATCTGCTTAATACATTTGATTGAAATAAATGAGAATGAATAATAGTTGGTTGTTCTAACTTAACAATTTTTATAACTGCTCTTAAATTGTTTATTAATTTAAACTTCTTATTTAAGTTAATCTTATAATGTTTAATGCTACTATCTAATTCATCTTCCAACGATAAATTATCTGTAAGGGTAAGTAAACTAACATTCCAACCTTTTAACAATAAAGCATTACTTAGCCTTAGCAAATGTGTTTCTGCACCTCCATAACCTAAGCCATTTATTATAAATAGTATTTTTTTATTTAAATTTTCTACCATAATTTATTATAAGATTTCTTTATCTACCAAAAGTCAAATTTACCATATGTTTTATCAAATTAAATTATATTTTTTATATGTTATGTTCAAAAGAATTAAAATAATAAAGCTATTATAATAATTCTTAAAGTATTGCTTATCCTTTGTTGACAACTTACTCGAAACTTCAATAAAAGTATTAAAAAGAGTGGGAAGTCATTTTTATTTTTTGTTTATTATTCTACTGAATGAAGTAAACTTAAAATTTTGATTTCATCCGTTATCAAAAATTTTAACCATATTCAATAATTTAATTGATTAAGTCATCGTTTATCAAAATAAACTCAAAATACTAGTAACTTTAATTGTGTTACACATTAAATATTTTCTGATATTACTCCATATTTATTGAAAAATATTAAACTATACTTGTTAAAATACTTTTACATATTTTTCCAAGGAATTTCTGTAAGATTGAGCAATCTTAAATTGTTCTGGCGCTTCACCACAGGCTATCATAGCAATATAAACCTCCGATTTATTTATAGGACATACTTCTCGCATTTGCTTATCTTTTTTATCTGTATGACTGCAATTAAGTATACAACCTAATATCTTTTCATGATGCAGTGCATAAAGAAGATTCATAGCAAACATACCACCATCCACATAAGTTTGATACCTTTCATTAATACCAAAAAAAACACTTTGATCTGCAGCTATTACAATAAGTTTATTGGTTAAATGGCCAAACCCTCTATTACCACCTTGAACATCAAGAATTTCTTTAATTTTATCTTTGTTAGTATACACATATACTTTTGATGGCTGTCTATTACAAGCAGAAGGTGTATTTCGGGCAAGGGCAACTGCATTAATTATTTTATCAATAGATAAATTCTTTTCTGAATAATTTCTTACGCTTTTTCTCGAATTAGAGAACTCTAAAAAAGAACTAGATGTATGACTAAAATAATCACTCTTGGTAATACTAATTTGTACGGATGGAGAGGTTTCATTTGCAATATTTTTTAAGGATTGTAATTCATTTATTAATTCTTCATCCAGTTTGAAACCTAATTTATCATGTAAGTTTTTATACTCAAGAATTACTTTTACAGCATGTTTTACTTGCTCATGATTATATCCAAAACGTTTAATATAATCTTTACAACTACTTATTAAAATGAACATTTTAGCTTTTCCAAATCCTAATTGTGTTTCAGGCATTGTTAAACCTTTTTCAATCACATGATAATCATGGATTATTAAGGCAACCAGTGAACTTTCCTTCTTTGTACTATTTAATCCTGAATATTTATAAAATCGATAAAAATCATATGAGAAAGTTGGTATTGCTTTCAAAAAATATTTCAATGATACTGGTATTTTACTTTTTAAATTCATAAATATTATTTAATGATATTTTTTATTTTATTATGAAAGATTAATTTTACTTTTTGTTTTTCTTCTATTTCTGTTCCAAAAAAATAGGTAAAAAATAATGTTGATACCAAAGATGCAATTACTACAATAAAAAATCGTAAAAAACCTGGCTCAAAATAATAAATAACCAAAAACGGAAGAAAAATAGAACAAATAGTTACAATTAGAGCTTTAAAAAACACAAATTTCAAAAAATCACTTATTGCAAAATCAATTTGTTTTTTTACTAAAAAAAGTCTTGCAACCAATATTATTGAAAATATTACAAGTGCTACATAATAAGTTGATTGAGGTGAGAAACCTAGCTTAAAAAACAAGTAGGAGAAAGGCAAAATTACTAAAAACAAAGAACCAATCATAATTTGATAATTTTTCACTTTACCCGTTGCCTGTATGGATGCGACAAGAGTAACTGATAGTGCATCAACCAATGCACTAATAACTACCAAACGTGCAAATATCGTAGTGAATTCTGGAACATTTTTTAACCAAAACACTAAAATCGTTTCCATTTCGAGCAAAATAGGTAAGGATAAAAATAATAGTAGAAAGTAGGAGTACTTTGCACCACTAAAAGCAAGTTGCAAATGATAACGGATATCACCGGCTGCATAAGATTTTATCATTTGAGGCTTTAGCGCAGTCTGAAAATTTTGAACAAAAGATGATAATGCTCCATTTATCTGTGCTGAAATTCCTTTTGCAGCATTAACTGTAGGGCCAAAGAAAATATTTAACAATACATTCACTCCTTGATTTTTCATAACAACAGAAAAACTACCGAATAAACTCCAACCAGCGAAACTTGCTAAAGTTTTAAATAGTTTAGTATCCCAATAGAAAAAATAATTACTCTCTTTAAAATTTATTCGTGAATATAAATAATACATGATTTGCACAATACCTGTAACTCCAAATAGTAATAAAGCATACACTTTTAAAGAATCACCTTCAATTCTAGTAATCAAAAATGCAACCAATAACTTTAACAAGGCTTCAGCAATTCCAATATATGCAAAAACTGTCATCTTTTCGTGCGCTATAATACTTGCATGGTAAGGCACTGCAGCAATTGTAATTAATAATGATGCTGCAGAAAAATGAAACACCCATATCACAGCCTCCATTCTATGAGGAGGGATATTCAATTGTGAATTAACAAACCATAGGCCTAAGGTTTCAAGCAATAAAAACACTACTATAGCAATTATCAAATGAATATTTACACTCATGCTAAACACCCTATTTAACTTTTGAATATCACCCCGTCCCATTTCAAAATTAAGAAAACGTTGCGTGCTAGTTGCCATAGCATTATTTAGAAATGACATCATTAATACCATCCCTCCAACTACATTATGCAATCCATAATCTTCTATTCCTAAAGCATTCAAAATCACTCTAGATGTATAGAGTGTTACAAGTATTATCAGAATCATGCGAAAATAAAGCATGACCGTATTTTTTGCTATACGTTTATTGGTATCTATTGTCAATTATGCTTGTTCTTTAAATTCTATATCAATCAAATCAAAAAAATTATTTTGAATTTTTATTTAATAACTTAAAAACATCTTCTAAATAATTTATAGAATTCGTCCTTATTTTATCCACTTTTGAGTTTACAACATCATAGTTAATCGTCTTATTTAAATTCAAATTATCATCTATTATTATACGATCTTCTAAACCTGCTTTATTTAATATATTTGTTATTCGGCTCCCTCTTGTTGGCAGTATTGCAGAATAAAATTCTTTTTCCATGAGTATTGATAAGGCTGTACCATGAAATGAGGATGTTATAACCATCTCAGCAT
>NZ_JABDRI010000082.1 GCF_013041805.1 Lutibacter sp. | reverse complement strand
GGTTGCTACTATTGCACTTTTTGTATACGGTTCTATGGCCTTTTTATTTCCCAGCCCATATTGAGTAGCAAAATCCTCTGTATATAATTCAATTCTATCAGCACCTGTGGTTGCAGCGGCTTCAATTAAATCTAAATTAGTATCAATAAAAATAGACGTTCTAATACCTTTTGATTTAAATTCTGAAATAATTTCTTTTAAAAACGATTGATGTTTAATGGTATCCCAGCCAGCATTTGAAGTAATTGCGTCAATTGAATCAGGCACTAAAGTAACTTGTGTAGGGCATATTTCGAGTACCATGTCCATAAATTTTGGAATTGGATTTCCTTCAATATTAAACTCTGTAGTTACTATTTTTTTTAAATCGAAAGCATCCTGGTAACGAATATGGCGCTCATCTGGTCTTGGATGAATGGTAATCCCTTCTGCTCCAAACTCTTGAATATCAGAAGATACCTTAACAACATTTGGAAAATCTCCACCTCTAGAATTACGTAACGTCGCAATTTTATTTACATTTACACTTAACTTAGTCATACTAATAACCCATTTTTTTAATTTCGTGTGCAAATTTACGAAGTAAGAATATGTTTTTGGTTTTATTTTTGATTAATTTGTACTATCAATATAAAACAATATGGAAACAACCCCATTTATTTTAAACGAATACAAAGCTTTTTCTCTTCAAACAAAAATAGCGGAAGCTAAATTGTTGTTTAGTGAAACTACTTTTTGTTGTTTTCCAATTGTGGAGAATAGCCATCTTATTGGTGTAATTGCTGAAAATGATATTGAAGGTATTGATGACACTTCTGATATTTTAGATAATTATCGCTATTTATTCAATCATTTTTTTATTGAAGAAGGAGCTAATTTATTAGATATTATTAAAAATTTCGCCACCAATGAGGCAAATATAGCACCTATTTTAAATTCAAAACATGAATATATTGGTTATTATGATTTAACTGAGGTTTTAAGCAGTTACAATCAAACCCCATTCATAAATAATGAAGGAGTTGTATTACTTATAGAAAAAGAAACTAGAGATTATTCTTTGAGTGAAGTTTGCCAAATTGTTGAATCTAACAATGGTAAAATTTCAGGTGTTTTTATTTCAGAAAGCAATTCAACAAAAGTTAAAATTACTGTGAAATTTAATGCTCAAGATGTAAATGAA
Organism: Lutibacter sp.; assembly: GCF_013041805.1. Taxonomy (GTDB): domain Bacteria; phylum Bacteroidota; class Bacteroidia; order Flavobacteriales; family Flavobacteriaceae; genus Lutibacter. The sequence goes on along the minus strand of NZ_JABDRI010000082.1, from coordinate 7,836 downwards.
ATTATACAATCATTCAGGCGTTATGACTACCAAGTACTCTCTAATCTCGAAGAAGATTTTTATTTAGAAGATTTAAAAGATCGATCAAAATACTTGCGTAAATACTTAAATATTTAAGGATGAAAATTGCAATTTACGGACAATATTACAAAATAGAAGACCAACAATATCTTGAAGAATTAATAGCGCTCTTAAATAAAAATGAAATTGAATTTATCATAGAAAAAAACTACTATGATGGACTGAAAGATCATCTCAAAATTCCACTAGTTAATACTTTTTCTTCTTACAAAGAATTAGATAACTCTTTTGACTTTATGTTTACCATTGGTGGTGATGGTACTATCTTAAGAGCCGTAACCTATATTAGAAATTCAAATATTCCTATTGTTGGTATTAATACAGGTAGATTAGGTTTTTTGGCTACAGTTCAAAAAGATGAGATAAAAAATGCAGTTAACTTATTATTAAAGCAAGATTATGTTGTAAAAGAACGCTCTTTATTAAGCGTAACAACACAACCAAAAATAGACAGTTTAGCGAGTTTAAATTTTGCTTTAAATGAAGTTTCGGTCAATAGAAAAAATACCGCTTCCATGATTACTATTGAAACATATTTAGATAATGAATATTTAACTTCCTATTGGGCCGATGGATTAATTATTGCTACACCAACTGGATCCACAGGGTATTCTTTAAGTTGCGGTGGTCCAATCATAACTCCTCAAGCAAAAAGTTTTGTGATAACACCTATTGCGCCACATAATTTGAATGCAAGACCGCTAGTAATTCCTGATGATACAATTGTTAAATTTAAAGTAAGTGGTAGAGAGGATAAATTTTTCTTATCATTAGACTCTAGAATTACTACCATAAATAGCTCTTCCGAAGTTGCCATTCAAAAATCTAAATTTAACTTAAAAATGGTAGAAATAAATGAACAAACGTTTATAAAAACGTTACGTGAAAAATTACTTTGGGGACAAGATACTCGGAATTAATTTTAATTCACCCCTTTAAAAAAGTAGTTTACACGAACTACAATAAATTCATTTATAATTAGTTTATCAAAAAAGACTTTGATTAACTTCTAAAAGCAACTATAATTATTTATATTTGCGGGCTATTTTATTTATGAAAAAACTAGTTTTATTAATCACATTCATCTGTGCCACAATTTATTCCGAAGCTCAAATCAACGAAGTTGGTTTTTTTGTTGGTGGAAATAATTACATTGGTGACATTGGATCCGAATACTACGTAAAGCCAAACAATTTTATGGGTGGTATCATTTATAAATGGAATATGAATCCAAGAATAGCTATTAGAGGAACTTTTACATATGCACAAATTTCTGCTGATGACGCCGATGCAACAAATATTGCCCGCTATAACAGAGGAATCGGTTTTAATAACAGTTTAAAAGAATTAGCCGTTGGAATTGAGTTTAATTATTTTGAATACAATTTGGATGATTTTAGAAAATTTTACACACCCTATTTAATTTTTGAAATTGCTGCTTTTAATTATCAAGTTGCAACTGCTGAAACAGCTCCTCAAGAATATCAATATAGTTCTAAAACATCCTTTGCTATTCCATTTGGCATTGGGTTTAAAACAAAATTAATGGGTGATCTTGCAGTTGCATTAGAGCTTAGAGCTAGATACACACTTGAAGATGATATAGATTATAACAACCCAGAAATAGATTCATTAACCTTTGGAAATCCAAATAATAACGATTGGTATATTCTTACTGGAATATCATTTGTATATACATTTGGAAGGCCTCCATGTTATGCGGCTCCTTACTAATGGAAAATTTGAAGAATAAAATAGCAGAAAACAAATTGCCAGATCATATTGCAATAATTATGGATGGCAATGGCCGTTGGGCTAAATTAAAAGGTAAGCCACGAGTTTTTGGTCATAAAAATGGAGTAACATCAGTAAGAGAAATTATTGAAGGTTGTGCAGAAATTGGCATCAAGTACTTAACATTATATGCGTTCTCAACAGAAAACTGGAATAGACCAAAACTAGAAGTCAAAACATTAATGGCATTATTGGTTTCATCTCTTAAAAAAGAATTAAAAAATCTTCAAAAAAACAACATCAAATTAACCACTATTGGTAATATTGAACATTTACCCGAAAAAGCACAAATTGAGCTTGCCGAAGTTATTGAAAAAACTAAAAATAATAGCTCATTAACATTAACATTAGCCTTAAGTTACGGGTCAAGAGAAGAAATTGTTAATGTTATCAAAAATATATCAGAAAAAGTTGTTAATAATCAACTTAATATTGAAGAAATTAATGAAAAAATTATAAATAATCATTTATATACGTTTTCTTTGCCTGACGTTGATTTTATGATTCGAACAAGCGGAGAAAAGAGAATTAGCAATTTTTTATTATGGCAAATGGCCTATGCAGAACTGTACTTTACAGATACTCTTTGGCCTGATTTTAGAAAAGAAAACCTTTTTAAAGCAGTATTAGAATATCAAAATAGAGAACGACGTTTTGGAAAAACTAGCGAACAAATTGAAACAATCAATGAATAAATCAACTATAGCACTTTTACTTATTACATTTTTTTTAGCGTCAACTGCTATAATTGCACAAGAATCACAATTACAAAATGTTAAAGAAATTCAATCTAAAACAGACACCTTAGTTAAAGATAGTATAACTATACCCATTATTAAGAAGCCTATTTTTGAAAAAGAAGCATACTATGAATTAGGTGGAATTTCTGTTAAAGGACTTCAAAAATTTGAAGATGAAACCGTTAAACTTTTTACTGGACTAAAAGTTGGTCAACAAATTAAACTACCTGGAGATAAATTAACAAGTGCGATAAAAAAATTATATGAAACCAAGCAATTTAGTAATGTTGAAGTTTACATTTCTAAAATTGATGGAAATACAGCCTACCTAGAGTTTGATGTTCAAGAACTTCCTCAATTAAATAAAGTTACCATACAAGGGATTAAAAAAAATAAAGCAAAAGATTTACAAACTGATGCTGAGTTAAAGACAGGTGAAATGGTTACAGATAACCTTATCGTGACTACTAAAAACTATTTTAAAAAGGTATATCAAGAAAAAGGATATTTAAAAACAAAAGTTAACCTCGATACAAGACCAGATACCACTGGTGTTAACATAGTTAATATGTTGGTGCGTATTGATAAGGGTGAAAAAGTAAAAATTAAAGATATCATTTTTGAAGGGAATGAGGCTTTTAATGATAAAAAACTTAAAAAAGCGTTAAAGAACACCAAGACAAAAATGCTAGGTCGCTTTTGGAAAAAATCAAAATTTATTGAGGCTGATTTTGAAGAAGATTTAGAGAATTTAATTACAACTTATAGTGAAAGAGGTCATAGAGACGCTAGAGTTTTAGGGCATTCACTAACTTGGAATGATGATAATTCTTTAAACGTAAACATTAAAGTTGAAGAAGGTAAAAAATACATTTTTGGAGATATTTCTTTTTTAGGAAATAGTAAATATACAGATGCTCAGCTACAACGATTATTAAGAATTGAAAAAGGAGATACTTATAATGGTAAAGTTTTAAAGGAAAGAGTAACTGGTGATGGTTCACCAGACTCTGAAGATATTGCTACTGTCTATCAAAATAATGGTTATTTATTTTCAAGAGTTTTACCGGTAGAAACAAGAGTAAACAATGACTCTATTGATGTAGAAATTAGAATTTTTGAAGATGAACCTACAAAAATTAAAAAAGTAACTGTCAATGGAAACGACAGAACAAATGACCACGTAGTTTTTAGAGAAATAAGAACAAAACCTGGTTATTTATATAGTAAAAGTGATATTATAAGAACCATTAGAGAAATTGGACAGTTAGGATTTTTTGACGCCGAAGCAATTACGCCAGATATTAGCCCTAATTATCAAGAAAAAACAGTGGATATTGATTATACTGTAGCCGAAAGAGGGTCTAGTCAAATTGAATTGCAAGGTGGTTATGGTGGTGGTTCCTTTATAGGGACACTAGGATTATCTTTTAATAATTTTTCTGTTCGAAATTTATTTAATAAGAAAGCATATAAACCGCTACCAATGGGAGATGGACAAACACTTTCATTACGATTGCAAAAAAGTAGATTTTTTACTACCTCAAGTTTTTCATTTACCGAACCTTGGTTAGGAGGTAAAAAACCTCAATCACTCTCCTTTTCAATATACAATTCAAAGCAATTTAGGTATGATTATACGACCAATAATGTTGATAAAGATCAACGATTAAATATTGTTGGAGCATCCGTTGGCTTAGGAAAAAGACTACAGTGGCCTGATAATTATTTTACATTGTCTCAAAGCATCAGTTATCAATTATATGATTTACAAGAATACGGTTTTAATATCGCAGGTTTACAATTAACCAACGGAAGCCTTAATAATTTATCGTATAGTCTAACACTTGGAAGAAACTCTTCAGGACCAAATCCAATTTTTCCAAAACAAGGGTCAGAGTTTAGTATTGGTGCTAAATTCACTATCCCTTACTCTTTGTTAAATGATAAAGATTATTCATCGTTAGAACTAGCGGAAAAATATAAATGGTTAGAATATTATAAAGCTAGTTTTAAAGGAAAATGGTACACAGCGCTTACAGATGATTTAGTAGTAATGACCAATGCTGAATTTGGCTTTTTGGGAAATTACAACAAAAAATTAGGAGATTCACCTTTTGAACGTTTCTTTGTTGGTGGAGATGGAATGGCTCAATTTCAACTAGATGGTAGAGAAGTTGTTGCTTTAAGAGGTTATGAAAATGGACGTTTATCTTCTATTGATGGTGGAACTATTTACAATAAATTTCAACTAGAATTACGTTACCCTATTACATTAAAACCATCGGCATCAATTTATGTGCTTGGATTTTTAGAAGGAGGTAATTCATACGATGGATTTGATAATTTCAACCCTTTTACCTTAAAAAGATCTGCAGGAATGGGACTTCGAATATTTATGCCTGCCTTTGGAATGCTAGGAATTGACTTTGCACATGGTTATGATCCATTACCAGGAACTACTGAAAAATCTGGATGGCAAACTCACTTTATTATAGGACAACAATTTTAATCAAAATCAGTTATATTTGTAAATGAATTTTAAATTGGCACGATTTTTTCTAAATACATATTAGTTATGACAAAAAAAGTTCTTTTATTTGCGTTTTTAATTTTCGGTATAGTATCTCATGCGCAAAAAGCACAAAGGATAGGTTATATTGATATGGAATACATTTTAGAAAATATTCCTGAGTATCAAGAAGCACAAGCGAAAATTAATGCCAAAGCAATTTCGTGGCAAAATAATATTGAAAAAAAACAACAAGAAATTGAAGCATTAAAAGCTGAATTAAATAATGAAAAAGTTCTTTTAACTGAAGAATTAGTTTTTGAAAAAGAAGAAGATATAGAAATATTAGAATTCGATTTGAAAAATTTACAAGTTAATTATTTTGGAGTAAATGGTGATTTATTTTTTTTACGACAACAATTAGTTCAACCAATTCAAGATTTAGTTTATAATTCGGTTCAAGATATTGCAACAAAAAGAAAATACGATTTTGTGTTAGATAATTCTAGTTCGTTAATTATGCTGTACACAAATAAAACATATGATATTAGTGAGTTGGTTCTTACTGCTATTACAAGATCCAAGAAAGCAGCGGCTGTAAATGAAAAAAGAAATCAAAAGAAAAATAATAACACCAACGAACAACCAACAGTTGTAAGTGAAGAAACACAAAAAAAATTAACTGATAGGGAAGCGAAACAGGCCGAATTAAAAAAGAAAATTGAAGAGAGAAAAGCGGCGCAACTTAAAAAACGGGAAGAATTAAAAGCTGCCATTGAGGCAAAAAGACAAAAGAGAATAAAAGAAATTGAAGACGCTAAAAAAGCAAAAGAAGAAAAAAATAAAAATAATTAATTAAAAACAACCAATAAGAAATGAAAAACTTAAGAACATTATTATTCATTGCAATATTAACACTAGGTTTTAACTCAGTGCAAGCGCAAGCTAAAGTAGGACATATAAGCACTGATTTATTAATTAGCTTAATGCCAGAAACAAAAGCTTTAAATATTGAATTAGAAAAATTAAGCAAAACGTACGAAAGTGAATTAAAAGCTGAAGAAGCTAAATTAGAAGCTAAATTAAAAAAATACCAAGCTGAACAAGCTTCTCAAACTGATGAAGTAAACCAACAAAGAGGTGCAGAAGTTCAACAAGATCAACAAAATTTATATCAAGCATCTCAAGTTGCTAGAGAGGATATTACTAAGAAAAGAAACGAAAAATTAAAACCTATTTTAGAAAAAGCTAAAAAAGCAATTGATGAAGTGGCAACTTCACAAGGTTTTACATATGTTTTAGAAGCATCTACATTAATTGTAGCAAATGGTGAAGATTTATTACCAGCTGTAAAAGCAAAATTAGGTATTCAATAAAAAAATTACTTTCTAAAAAAATCCCGCAATTGCGGGATTTTTTTTTACTTTTAGTCTAATGAAAACTCTTAAAGAATGTATCTACAAATATGAATAAACCTATTGGCATATTCGATTCTGGAATTGGAGGTACTTCTATTTGGAAAGAAGTCATAAAATTACTTCCTAATGAAGATACTATCTACTTAGCTGATAGTAAACATGCTCCCTATGGCGAAAAATCACCTAAAGAAATTTTAGAACTTAGTATAAAAAATACCGAATTACTTCTCTCAAAAGGATGCAAAGTTATTATTGTGGCTTGTAATACTGCAACTACAAATGCCATCGATTATTTAAGAGCAAACTATTCTATCCCATTTATTGGTATTGAGCCAGCCATTAAACCTGCAGCTCTATTAAGTAAAACAGGTGCTATTGGTATTTTAGCGACCAAAGGAACTTTATCCAGTGAGTTATTTGAAAAAACTGCAGCAGCGTATACTAAAAATATTACTACCATTGAACAAGAAGGAGAGGGTTTAGTTCCACTCATTGAATCCGGTTTGTTGAACTCATCAGAATTAACCAACTTACTAGAAACTTATCTAAAACCTATGCTACAATTTAACATCGACCATTTGGTGTTGGGTTGCACTCACTACCCTTACTTAATTCCTCAAATTAAAAAAATAATCGGAGAACACATTGTTATTATAGATTCGGGTGCAGCCGTTGCGAAACAAACAAAAGCTATTTTAGAAAAAAATAAGTTGCTTTCCTTGAGAACTAATGCTGGACAACATCAATTTTACACTAATATAAACACTATTGTGCTAAGTAAAATGTTACATAATGTTTCGGTGAAATTAAGTGTTGAGAAGTTAAAATTTTAAAATTGAAAATCATAAAACAAAGGGGTTACACTGAAACCAGATTTATGCTTTTTAATTTCTAATAGTTCCTTAATAGTTTAATTTATTTCTAGAGCATAGCACAAAATGTTTTAAACTCATTTTTTTTCTATATATTTAAAGTGCTACTAAAAACCAGTTCTAATTTACTAAACTAACTAAAAAAATGAAAAAATCATTAAATGAAGCTCGCAATAGGCCAGCTATGGCAGAGAGTACGCAAAACAAAGGTGCTTTTTATTTGAAACTAAGGAATATTTTATTGGTGCTATATATTATTGGTTTTGGAATCTATTCTTTTACTGAAACGCTCCCATTGCCAGAATATATATTAGTTCTTTTAATGGTTATACTTGTTTTCTCAGTAATTGTTCTTACTAAAAGAGGTCGTAGACATGCTGCACCTCGTTTTGTTAAATTAGACCACGCACCTGCAGTCC
>NZ_JABDRI010000081.1 GCF_013041805.1 Lutibacter sp. | reverse complement strand
CAAGTGATGTTGACACGACAGACACATTAACCTTTGATATTTATTTTGGAACAGACTCCTCAAGTTTATCACTAATCGGTTCAGATCAAACAGCAGCAAGCTTAGTTTCACCAACATTATCAGCATCAACAGTTTATTATTGGAATGTGGTGGTTAAAGATGGACAAGGAGGACAAACTATTGGACAAGTTTGGAATTTTACAACAGACTGATAAATATCATATTATAAATTTAAAAGCGTAAAAATTTCTCTTTACGCTTTTTTTTAGTTCAATTTTTAAGATAATTAGAAAAAAATTGTATTTTGCGCCTATGTTAATCAATACTACAAAGGATATTATGAAAAAATTATTAAGTGTTATTTTTGCACTTTTTGTAGGGTCAGTTATGGTGGCACAAACCACAATTACTGGATCCGTTACAGAGGCAAAAACTGAGCAACCAATTCCGGGAGCAAACATAAAAGTTGTTGGAAAATCTATGGGTACCACAACTGATTTTGATGGAAATTTTTCTTTCACAGTAGATCACGAATTACCTTTTAAAATAGAGGTATCGTTAATTGGGTTTTCTTCAACAATAGTTGAAATAACTCAAAACAATCAAAACGTAAAAGTAGAGTTGGAGGAAGCTGCAACCGCTTTGGATGAAGTAGTTGTATCTGCTTCAAGAACGCCTGAACGTGTTTTAGAATCGCCTGTGACTATTGAAAGAATGGACATTAGAGCGATAAAAAATACTTCTTCACCAAGTTTTTACGATGGTTTAGAGAATTTAAAAGGGGTTGATGTAAACACAAATAGTTTAACATTTAAATCTGTTAATACAAGGGGATTTGCAACATTTGCTAATACGCGTTTTATGCAATTAGTTGATGGTATGGATAACTCATCACCAGCATTAAACTTTAACCTTGGAAACCTTTTAGGAATGTCTGAATTAGATGTGAATTCAGTAGAATTACTTCCAGGTGCATCTTCTGCATTATATGGTGCGAATGCATTCAATGGAATTTTATTTATGACGAGTAAAAATCCTTTTAATTCTGAAGGGGTTAGTGTATATGTAAAAACAGGTATTACTTCTCAAGAAGCTGCAGGAGATAATAATTTTACAGATGTTGGAATTAGAATGGCACATAGATTTAGTGATAAATTTGCTGCAAAAGCTTCATTCTCTTACTTAAAAGGTACAGAATGGTATGCAACTGATTACAATCAATATGTAGATCAAGGAGCTGGGAATCCAGATTTAGTAATTCCTTCTATTGCTGGGCAAACTGCTTTTGATCAAGCAAACATTTACGGAGATGAGGTTACTTTAGCCGCAACCCCTTTTGGCAACTTAAGAGGAGTTGGACAATATTTGGAATCAATAGGACAACTTCCTCCAGGAGCAAGTGCATTATTGCCAGAAGACAATGTTTCAAGGACTGGATATAAAGAAGTTGATTTGTGGGATAATATTGCTGAAAGTGCAAAAGTAGATGTTGCATTGCATTATAAGCCTTTTGAGGATGATTTAGAAATTATCTACAATGGAAAGTTTGGACAAGGAAATACTATTTATCAAGGATCTAACCGATATGCAATAAAAAACTTTTTTATGCAACAGCACAAAATTGAAGTTAGAAATGACGATTTCTTTGTAAGATTCTATACTACGGATGAAGATGCAGGAGACTCATATGATATGCGCTTTGCAGGTATCAACATGAATAAAGCGGATGCTTCACCGTGGTTTGGAACTTATGCAGGAGCATTTATTGGGGCAGTTTCTCAAGGTGCTTCTCAAGATGTTGCGCATTCACAAGCAAGACAATTTGCTGATGCAACAGTTACGCTTCAGCCTGGAACACCTGAATTTAAGGCAGCGTTAGATGCAGTTGCTGCTGATCCAGATTTAACAACTGGAGCGAAATTTCAAGATCAAACAAAATTATACCATGGTGATGCAAATTATAACTTTCGTAATATGATTGATTTTGCAGATATCCAAGTTGGTGGTTCATGGAGACAGTTTTCATTAAATTCTAGTGGTACTATTTTTACTGATTATGATGGTCCAATTGACTATAACGAGTACGGAGCTTATATGCAAGTACAAAAGAAATTTATTGATGATAGATTAAAGTTTACAGGCTCTATTCGTTATGACAAAGCTAAAAACTTTGACGGGAATTACTCTCCAAGAGTTACTGTTTCTTATTCATTAGGTAAAGGGAAAACGCGTAACTTAAGAGCGTCATTCCAAACTGGATTTAGAAACCCATCTACACAAGATCAATACATTGGTTTAGATGCTGGTCAAGCAATATTGGTAGGTTCTGCTCCAGATAATTTAGACAGATATCTTTCAAATCCAATTTCAACAAGTTCTTCAGCTCAAATGCTTGGTCTACCTAGCTCAGTGCAACTTAGTGGTAGAGCAGCCTATGAAAACGCCTATACTTTAGCATCCTTATATGCATTTGGAGCGAGTGCAGCTGCGGGAGCTCCAAACCCTGGTTTATTAGAAGTTGCAAATTTTGACTATGTTCAACCAGAAAGAGTAACTGCTTATGAAGTTGGTTATAGAGCTGGATTTGGTAGAGTAGCTTTTGATATGAGTGCTTATTATAATGAATACCAAGATTTTATTGGAAACAAAACGGTAGTATCACCTTTATATGGTAATGTTGATTTTTCAGACATTATTCCGTTGCCAGCTCAATTAGGAGGACCAACACCTGCAGCCTTAATTGCTGTGGCTAATGGTGATTATCAACCATTCCAAGTATATACAAATTCTAAAGCAGACATTGCTTCTTATGGTGGTAGTATAGGTGCTACTGCGAAGATATTTGGGAACTATGACTTTGGTTTAAGTTATACGTTTGCAAAATTTGATTTCGACCAAGCTTCAGATCCTGATTATGAAGCTGGTTTTAATACACCTGAAAACAAAGTGAAATTTTCAATAGGGAATACTGAAATTGTTGAAAATTTAGGATTTAATATTAATGTTAGATGGAGTGATGAGTACCTATGGGAGTCAACATTTGCTGATGCTACAATTGATGCAAGAACTGTAATTGATGCTCAAATTAATTATTCAATTCCATCATTTAAATCTACCTTTAAAATTGGTGGAGCTAACTTAGGAGGTCAAGAATATATGGTTGCTCCTGGTGTAGGTAATATTGGATCACAATACTATATATCTTGGGTGATCAATCCATAATAAAATATAGTATAGTTATTTTTAAAACGCCCTAATTTATTAGGGCGTTTCTTTTGGTAAAAAAAAGGTTATTTTTTTTTTAAAATAAAATCAAAAAACTATCTTTGCAACTTTAAAAATAAGGATAACTTTAAATAAGTTAAATATCTAAAAAATAAATAGTTAAAGTAATGGCAAAAGTTACAGGTAAAGTTGCACAAATTATTGGTCCAGTTATTGACGTTGAGTTTGAATCTGGCGCTGAACTTCCAAAATTGTATGACTCATTAGAGATTACAAAAAAAGATGGTTCTTTGTTGGTATTAGAGGTTCAATCACATATTGGGGAAGATACTGTTAGAACAATATCAATGGATTCAACAGATGGTTTAAGTAGAGGAACTGAAGTTGTTGCTACTGGAGATGCTATTCAAGTACCTGTTGGAAAAGATATTTACGGACGTTTATTTAATGTAATTGGTGATGCAATTGATGGGTTAGGAAATTTACCTAAGGAAGGTAAAAATGGATTACCAATTCATAGACAAGCACCAAAATTTGAAGATTTATCAACTTCAACTGAAGTTTTATATACAGGAATTAAAGTAATTGACTTAATTGAACCATACGCAAAAGGTGGTAAAATTGGATTATTTGGTGGTGCAGGTGTTGGTAAAACTGTATTACTAATGGAGTTGATTAACAATATAGCAAAAGGTCACGGTGGTTTATCTGTTTTTGCAGGTGTTGGAGAAAGAACACGTGAAGGAAATGACCTTTTAAGAGAGATGTTAGAATCAGGTATTATTAAATATGGTGATGATTTTATGCATTCGATGGAAGATGGTGGATGGGATTTATCTAAAGTTGATAAGGCAGGAATGAGAGAATCTAAAGCTACTTTTGTTTTCGGTCAAATGAATGAACCACCGGGAGCACGTGCACGTGTTGCTTTATCAGGGTTAACAATTGCTGAATATTTTAGAGATGGAGCCGGTGATGGACAAGGTAAAGATGTATTGTTCTTTGTTGATAATATTTTCCGTTTTACACAAGCAGGTTCGGAAGTGTCAGCCTTATTGGGGCGTATGCCTTCTGCGGTAGGTTACCAACCAACATTAGCTACAGAAATGGGAGCAATGCAAGAACGTATTACTTCAACAAAAAACGGTTCAATTACATCGGTACAAGCTGTATATGTACCTGCAGATGATTTAACAGATCCAGCACCAGCAACAACATTTGCGCATTTAGATGCAACAACGGTACTTTCTCGTAAAATTTCTGAGCTAGGTATTTACCCTGCGGTAGATCCATTAGATTCTACTTCAAGAATTTTAACTGCAGATATTCTTGGGGACGAACATTACGATTGTGCTCAACGTGTTAAGGAACTATTACAACGTTATAAAGAATTACAAGATATTATTGCTATTTTAGGTATGGAAGAATTATCTGAAGAAGATAAAATAGCTGTACATAGAGCTCGTAGAGTTCAACGTTTCTTATCTCAACCATTCCATGTTGCTGAGCAATTTACTGGAATTCCAGGTGTATTGGTTGATATTAAAGATACGATTAAAGGCTTTAATATGATTTTAGACGGTGAATTGGATAAATATCCTGAAGCAGCATTTAACTTAAGGGGGTCTATACAAGAAGCTATTGACGCCGGAGAAAAAATGTTGGCAGAAGCATAGTTCAATTGACAATTATCAATCATCAATTATAAAAATATGATTTTAGAAATAGTTTCACCCGAAGCAACCTTATTAAAAACAGATGTTGATTTAATATCAGTACCTGGTATTAATGGTGAATTTCAAATGTTAAATAATCACGCACCAATTGTATCTTTACTTGTTAATGGAGTTGTAAAATTTAAAGGTGAAAACATAACTATTGAAGAACAATTTGAAAGTAAATTTTCCAATAATAAAGGAGAATATTCTTTACCAATAAAAAGTGGTACTATTGAAATGAAGGAAAATAAAGTGATTATTCTTGCCGACTAAAATATTATAAAATATACTATTTAAAAGCCTCGTTTATACGAGGCTTTTTTTGTAATTTTTTTTATTTGAAATACTATCATTTATGAGCTTAGTAATGTAAAAGAATTTTATATCTTTAAATCCAAAATTAACCAAATACATCATGAAAAACTTTTTAATAGTAGCTTTATTTATTGCTAATTCAATATCTGTTACTGCTCAACATTACTTTAATGAACAATCTAATACGCAAACACCCATTCCAAATTATAGACTAGCCGCAAAGTATTCTCCTGAGAATTTGGCAAAGCTAGTGCACTCAACTATGATAAACCCTCATTGGTTGAAGAACGGAAATAAATTTTGGTACCAATACAAAACTTCTGAAGGGTCTAACTATTATTTGGTAAATGCAGATACCAAAAGCAAAAAAGTGTTATTTGATAATGTGAAAATGGCAAAATGGTTGACAGAAATTACGAAGGATCCATATGACGCTAAACATTTACCAAAATTTAATTTTGAATTTGTAAAAAACGAAACAGCTATTCGTTTTAGAGTTGCTTCAACAGAAGAAGTAGAGGTTAAACAAGATGAAAAAGCTGAGATAAGTAAAGATTCTACAAAAACTAAAAAGGCAAAAAAGAAGAAACCTAAAATGGAAAAAAAAGTATATTACTTTGAGTATGTTTTAGGAAGTAATGGGCTTACCATAATTAATAATACCAAAGAAGAAAAGCAAAAAGCGAGATGGGCTACTATTTCTCCTGATAGCACCATTGTATTATTTTCTAAACATTTCAACTTGTATTGGATGGATAAAGAAAACTTTTTAAAAGCTGTAAAAGATGAGAAAGATAGCACTATTGTTGAGCATCAATGGACAACAGATGGTGTTGAAAATTTTGGCTACGGAGGAGGTTCTAATCGTTTAGATAATGAAGAAAAAGAAAAAACAAAGGACGATAGAAAGTCTATAAGAGGTTATTGGTCACACGATTCAAAAAAGTTTGTATTTGAAAAAACTGATGCTAGAAAAATTAAAGATTTATGGGTGATAAATTCTAATGGAAAAAGGCCAACATTAGAAACTTACAAATACCATATGGCAGGTGAACAAGAATTCTATAAACCAAGTATTGTAGTCTTTGATATTCCTTCAAAAGAAATGATACAGGTCAAATTAGATACAACAGTGCAGCAAAGTATAAATATACTAGCTCACAAATACAAAAAAAGTAATACTTCTAAGCATAAACCACGAATGCTAGTATCAAAAAAAGGGAATATATATTTTAATACAATCAGTAGAGACAGAAAAAGATTAGATATCCACGTCGCTGATATCACTACAGGTGATGTGGAAACTTTAATTGAAGAGCATTCCAATACCTATATAGAAACAAGAGGGAAAGATATGATTTTGTTTAATAATGAGTCAGAAATTTTATTTTGGTCTGAAAGAGACGGATGGGGGCATTATTACTTATATGATTCTAAAGGGAATTTGAAAAGGCAAGTTACAAGTGGAGAATTCCATATTGATACTTTTGAAGGTATTGATGAAAAAGAACGTGTAGTTTATTTTACCGCGAACGGAGTAAATAAAAATGAAGATCCTTATTATGCTCATTTATATAAAATTGGATTAAATGGTGCAGGACTTAGAAGTTTAAACTCTGGAGATTACAATACCAGTGTGAATGTTTCAGATTCAAATAAGTATTTCGTAAGTAATTATTCTAGAGTTAATACAGTTCCTAAATCGGAATTACGAAATAGTTCTGGATCAGTAATTTTAAAATTAGAAGAAGCTGACTTATCTCAGTTGATAGCAACAGGATATCAATTTCCTGAACCTTTTAAAATGAAATCTGATGATGGGATTACAGATATTTATGGAGTGATGTATAAACCGTATGATTTTGATTCGACAAAGGTTTATCCATTAATTGAATATGTATACCCAGGGCCTCAAACAGAAGCAGTTAATAAATCTTTTTCAATAAGAATGAATAGAACTGATCGTCTGGCGCAGGTAGGTTTTATAGTAGTCACTTTGGGAAATAGAGGAGGTCACCCAGCACGTTCAAAATGGTACCATACCTATGGATATAAAAATTTAAGAGATTATGGTTTAGCTGATAAAAAACATGTAGCAGAGCAGTTAGCTGATAAATATTCTTTTATAGATATTGATAAAGTAGGAATATTTGGTCACTCCGGAGGTGGATTTATGTCGACTGCTGCTATGTTAGTTTATCCTGACTTTTTTAAGGTTGCAGTTTCTTCTTCAGGAAATCATGATAATACAATTTACAATAGTTGGTGGAGTGAAACACATCATGGGATTGACGAAGAAAGAGATGAAGATGGAAAAGTGACCTATAAATATGATATTGATAAAAACATGGAATTGGCTGAGAATTTAAAAGGTAATTTAATGTTAACAACTGGAGATATTGATAATAATGTACATCCAGGAGGAACTATTAAAATGGTAAATGCTTTAATTAAAGCAAATAAGCGCTTTGATTTTATGTTAATGCCTGGTCAACGTCATGGTTATGGTTCAATGACCGAGTACTTCTTTTGGTTAAAAGCAGATTATTTTAGCAAACATTTTTTAAATGCTCCAGCAGCAAGTGTTGATATGATTGAAATGAACAGAGATAAACCAAAAAAATAATTTATATGACTTGCATAAAAAAACTCCGAACCTATGTTCGGAGTTTTTTTATATTTTTTGTTTAGTTATGAAAATAATTTTACAACATCATTTCCATTAGCAAGAATTAACAAGGCAATTAAAATTAAGAAACCTGTAATTTGTGCATATTCTAAAAACTTATCATTCGGTTTTCTGCCAGAAATCATTTCATATAAAGTAAACATAACGTGCCCACCATCTAATGCCGGAATTGGTAGTAAATTCATAAACCCTAGCATTATAGATAAAAAGGCTGTAATGCTCCAAAATGCTTGCCAGCTCCAAGTTGCCGGGAATATATTCCCAATAGCTATAAAACCACCAATACTAGTTGCACCTTTTTTAGTGAAAACATATTTAAATTGAGTTATATAGTCTTTTAAAGTCCAAATAGCTATTGAATTTCCTGTAGAAATACTTTCTAAAAATGAAAAGTCTTTATGCTCAATAGTTACGGCGTTTAAACCATTTTGCTGCACTCCAATAGTTTTGTTTTCTCTTGGTGTAATTGATACATTATCCATAATTCCATCTCTTTCAAATGCAATATTTAGATCACCATTAGCATTCAATACTAAATTTGTAAATTCATGCCAGTAAGAAACGGGAGTATTATTTACACTAATAATTTTATCGTTCTCTTTTAAACCTGCTTTGTCTGCTGGAGAGTCAACTTCTATTAATGCAATTACTGGTGTTGATATTGGCGAGAACGGTTTCATTACACCATTTTGCCACATTATTTCACCTATGTTTTTTGGAATAGTTAGTGTTTCAGTAATACCGTCTTTATGTATCACTTCTATAGAATTGATATCTCTTAAAAATAAATGCTTATTTATATCAGTAACATCTAAGGGTTCAACACCATTAAATTTTGTGATTTTATCACCGTCTTTAAAGCCATATTCTTTAAACGATTCGTGCACTGAAAAGCCTTCTTTTACACCATCAGGACTCACATAGTCTAATCCCCATACAAATGTGATCATAATATAAATTAGAATTCCCAAAATAAAATTCACAATTACACCACCAAGCATAATAATTAAACGTTGCCACGCTGGTTTAGATCTAAATTCCCACGATTGAGCAGGTTGTTTCATTTGTTCGGTATCCATACTTTCATCAATCATACCTGAGATTTTAACATAACCTCCTAATGGAATCCAACCAATACCATATTCTGTTTCTCCTATTTTTTTCTTAAGTAAAGAGAATTTATAGTCAAAAAATAAATAAAATTTTTCAACACGAGTTTTAAATAGTTTTGCAGGAATAAAATGTCCTAATTCATGCAAAACAATTAAAAACGATAAACTTAAAATAAACTGTGTGGCTTTTATAACTATCTCCATATATTTTCAAAAATAAAATCGCACAAATGTACGGTTTTAAATACAGTTGTAAAACTGAAAATAATTCGAACTTCTACTTTTAACAAAGTTTTAGAGGAGTAGTGTTCCTATAAAAGGGAATTGTATTAAATTTGCTTTCCAAATTAGTTTATAATGGATTTAAAATTTTTTAAAAAATCAATTCCAACCTTAGCCATTATGGCTTTTTTTTCGGTTTTTATGATTTATGCTATTTATACCTTATTAACTCCTGAAAAAAGATTGCCTATCTATAACCCGTCAGATGTAAATCCAAAATTAGTTGATGAAAGTGTGGTTCATATACGAAGAAATCATAAAGTGGCAGATTTCAAATTAATCAACCAAAATGGAGATACAATTACACAGGAAAATTATAATGACAAAATATATGTTGCTGATTTTTTCTTTACACGTTGCATGACTATTTGCCCTGTAATGACAAATAATATTGGAAAGCTTCAAGATGTCTTTATAAATGATGATGATATCATGTTTTTATCACATTCAGTAACTCCAGTAATTGATAGTATTTCTGTTTTACGCGCCTATGCAGATAAAAAAGGTGTAATTGATTCAAAATGGAATATTACAACAGGAGATAAAAAACACATTTATAAATTAGCTCGTAAAAGTTATTTTGCAGTTTTAGACGAAGGAGATGGAGGCTTGCAAGATTTTGTTCATACTGAAAATTTTGTATTAGTCGATAAAAAAAGACAAATAAGAGGTTTTTATGATGGTACTGATAATGAAGATATTCAGCGATTAATTGCAGATATTAGAATATTGCAAGGTGAATATAAAGATTAGTGACATTTATCATTGTTTAGAATGATTCTAATTTAGTATATTTGCCCACTAACTATTTATAATCAGTCTTAATAATGTTTAAAACTATTGCAAATTTACAGATTGGAGAAAAGGCTTTTATAGAAAAACTTTGTTTAGACAATATTCCTTTAAAATTACTTGAGATGGGATGTTTGCCGGGGATAGAAGTACAACTAATCCAAAGAGCACCTATGCACGACCCTTTATACATAAAAGTAAATGGAAGTCATTTAGCTATACGAAAAGAAACTGCTGAAAAAATATCTGTAGTTAAATAATTGATTGATTAATGGGTGATGATAAGGTTGTAAAAGTTGCTTTAATTGGGAATCCAAATACTGGAAAAACCTCATTATTTAATCAACTTACGGGTTTAAAGCAAAAAGTTGGAAATTATCCAGGAATCACAGTTGAAAAGAAACAGGGTATTTGTAAGCTAAATGATACTTCAAAAGCTGAAATAACCGATTTACCTGGTACGTACAGTATTAATCCAACATCTTTAGATGAAACATTAGTTTTAGACACACTATTAAATTCAACTAGTGAAAGTTTCCCTGATGTTGTAGTTGTTGTAGTCGAAATAGAAAACATTAAAAGAAACTTACTTTTATTTACGCAATTAAAGGATTTAAATATTCCAACAATTTTGGTTATTAATATGATAGACCAAATGAATAGGAAAGGAATTAATATTGATGTAAACCAATTAGAAGAAAGCTTGCATACAAAAATTGTTTTAGCAAGTGCAAGAAAAAAAATTGGTATTCAAGAATTAAAGACTGCAATTTTATCCTATAAAAACTTAGATACTACTCCTGTAAGTAATATTACAGATAGAATCGATAAAGAATATTTTACACATTTAAAAAAAGCATTTCCTGAATTTCCTTTATATAAGTCTTGGTTATTAATTACGCAGAATACTGAGTTCGATTTTTTGGATGCCAACCAAAAGGCATTAGTTTTAAAATTTAGAGAAGATTTAGGTTGTATTAAAAAATATCAACATAAAGAGACTATTTTAAGGTATCAAATTATAAACGAAGTATTAAAGGATAGTTTTATTGTTGATAAATCCAAAGCATCAGATTTAAGAGGTGTTTTAGATAGAGTATTAACCCATAAAATTTTTGGTTACGTTATTTTTGCGCTCATCTTACTATTTATTTTTCAAGGCATTTTTGATTGGGCAACGTACCCAATGGATTTAATTGATGAGTCTTTTGCAAGTTTAAGCTCATGGCTAGAAACGGTATTACCACCTGGAACATTTACAAGCTTAATTGCTGAAGGAATAATACCGGGAATTGGTGGCGTAGTTATATTTATACCTCAAATTGCCATTTTATTTACATTTATTTCTATTCTTGAAGAAACAGGCTATATGAGTCGAGTGGTATTTTTGATGGATAAGATTATGAGAAAGTTTGGAATGAGTGGTAAAAGTGTTATCCCTTTAATATCAGGAACTGCTTGTGCTATTCCTGCAATTATGGCCTCAAGAAATATAGGGAATTGGAAAGAACGTCTAATAACAATTTTAGTAATTCCATTCACAACTTGTTCAGCACGTTTGCCAGTTTATGCCATATTAATTGCTTTAATTATTCCTAATCAAAAGGTATTAGGAATTCTTAATTTACAAGGATTAACAATGATGGCTCTTTATTTATTAGGGTTTACTGCAGCAATTTTTTCAGCAGTTTTACTAAATAATGTATTAAAAATTGAAAAGAAAACGTTGTTTGTAATTGAAATGCCAAACTATAAAATACCTTCTATAAAAAATATTTTTTATGAAGTTGTTGAAAAAACGAAGGCATTTATATTTGGTGCTGGGAAAATTATTTTAGCAATTTCAATTATATTATGGTTTTTAGCATCAAACGGACCTTCAACGTTTAAAAATGCAGAGCAATTTATAACTTCAAAAGATGAAAATAAAAATTTATCTGAATCTGCACTTCAGAAAAAAGTAGCTGCTTATAAATTGGAAAACTCGTATATTGGTTATATGGGTAAAACCATTGAACCAGTAATTAAGCCAATGGGTTATGATTGGAAAATTGGTATTGCAGTAATTAGTTCATTTGCTGCTCGTGAGGTTTTTGTAGGGGCATTGGCAACCATTTATAACGTAGATAGTGATAGTGAAAATTCTGGATCTATTAAAAAACGTATGGCAGCTGAAATAAATCCAGATACTGGTAAAAAACGATTTGATTTTCCTACGGGAGTTTCACTGTTATTATTTTATGCTTTTGCTATGCAATGTATAGGAACATTAGCAATAGTAAAACGAGAAACAAATAGTTGGAAATGGCCTATTTTACAATTAGTAGGAATGGGAATATTGGCCTATATTACTGCAACTTTAGCATTTAATATTTTTAGTTAATGCAAGATATTTTAGCATATATAACGCTTGGATTAGCAATTGGATTTTTAGTTAAAAAATATTTTTTTAAAACTAAAAAGAAAGGAAAATGCAATACGAATTGTGATTGCTAAATTAACTTAAGCCAACATCCAAAGTCATCATGACTATAAATCCACCTATAAATCCAAGAGTTGCAATATCAGTATAACTATCACGTTGCGTTTCTGGAATTACCTCTTCAACAACTACAAAAATCATTGCTCCTGCAGCAAAAGCTAAGGCATATGGTAGAATAGGCTGAAAAGTCATAACTGCCCAAGCCCCAATTACTGCGGCAATAGGCTCTACCAAAGCAGAGGATTGACCATACATAAAACTTTTGAATTTGCTGGCTCCTTGTCGTCTTATTGGCATAGAAACAGCAAAACCTTCTGGGAAATTTTGTATACCAATTCCAATTGCTAGTGCTACTGCTCCACCAATAGTGGCACCGTCAAAACCGGCTGCAACACCACCAAATAAAACACCAACAGCTAAACCTTCAGGAATATTATGTAATGTTATAGCAAGAACTAATAAAGTTGTTTTGTGCCAAGGAGTTTTTACACCTTCTTTCTCAGATTCTTTAAAATTTACATGTAAATGAGGCAGTACTTTGTCTAAGCCGAATAAAAATAATGCTCCCATGGCAAATCCAACAACTGCCGGAATAACTTTAACAAACCCCTCACCAGGACTCATTTCAATTCCTGGAGCTAGTAAACTCCAAAAACTAGCTGCAACCATAACGCCTCCTGTAAAGCCTAGCATACCATCAAATACAGCACGATTCATGCCTTTGAATAAAAAAACCAATGAAGCTCCTAATGCTGTTAATCCCCAAGTAAAAATAGTCGCATAAAATGCAGCTAAAACAGGATTTATACTTTCAAAATAATTAATAATTTGTTCCATTTTTTATATTTTTTTTACAAATAGATTCGCTGAAATTTGCTGTGATATTGATTTGGTTTGTAATTTATTTTCAATAAGAATTGAATTGTCATAATCTTCTTTCGCAATCACTTTTATGGTATCCCCTAGTTTAATGTTTGAATTGTCTAGGAATTGTAAAAATGAAGAAGAAGAATCTTTAACACCAATAACTACACCGCTCGAATTTATTTCTAATGATGATAGCATAACATTTTTGTGTTGTGCAATATTTCCATTTTCATCAGGAATAGGATCTCCGTGTGGATCGTGTTTAGGAAAGTCTAGAAATGCTTCTAATCTACCAACTAACGTGTCAGATTTAATATGCTCTAATTGCTCAGCCATCTCATGAACTTCATCCCAGTTATAATTGAGTTTATTTACTAAAAAAACTTCCCACAATCGATGTTTTCTAACAATATCAATTGCTATTTTTTTACCACTTTGTGTTAAAGATACTCCTTTATATTTTTCGTAATAAATTAAGTCTTTCTCAGCCAATTTTCGAATCATATCAGTAACAGAAGATGGTTTTGTTTTTAGCTTTCTTGAAATAAGTGTAGTATTAATGTTTTTACCATTGGAAATCCCAATACTATAGATAGCTTTTAAATAATTTTCTTCTGTTTGAGACAGCATTAAATATATGTTTAGACAAATATAATCAAAAATTTAGATTAATCTAAAAATATGTATAAATTTGTCAAAAATCAACATATGACAACCACAAAAAAACTATCAATTGTAATTTTTTTACTATTTTTTCGCATAGGATTCTCTCAAAATATAACAACAGATAGGCCTGATCAAACGGAATCTTCAGTTACCGTTGGTAAAAATAATTTTCAAATTGAAAGCGGTGTATTATTCGAAAAAAGTGACGATAACAGAATGAATAGTATTTTTAATCCCTCTATGTTATTGCGTTATGGAATCTCTAAAGGAATTGAACTGCGTTTTGTTTCTCAATACGAGTCAACAAAACTAGCGTTAGAAGGTAGAGATATTAGTTATTCAGGGTTGAATGATTTAGAAATTGGTGCAAAAGTTCAGTTGTATAAAAAGGAAGAAGTAACAACTGAAATTGCATTTTTGTCTCATATAATACTCCCATCAGCAAATAGTAATTTAACAACTGAGAAAGTGGGTGTAATTAATAAATTGGCTATTTCTCATGCAATCTCTAATAGAGTTGGATTAGGCTATAACATAGGTTATGATTACGTTTCAAATCAAAGTTCACTAACGTATTCTTTAG
Organism: Lutibacter sp.; assembly: GCF_013041805.1. Classification (GTDB taxonomy): domain Bacteria; phylum Bacteroidota; class Bacteroidia; order Flavobacteriales; family Flavobacteriaceae; genus Lutibacter. The sequence goes on along the minus strand of NZ_JABDRI010000081.1, from coordinate 7,299 downwards.
CATTAGGAATCTCTTTTTCTGAGAGACTAAGTTTTTATACAGAACCTTATGGGTCTTGGGGTGAATCAAATACATTTGAAAGCAATTTTAATACAGGTTTCACTTATTTAGTTAACAAGAATTTTCAATTAGATGCATCTTATGGGGTGGGTATTAATAATGACATGCAATATGTGTCAATGGGATTTAGTTGGAAGATACCAAGCTTTTTGATTAAAAATAAATTATAATGGCTTAATTTTGAGTGTAAAATATGTATAAAATGAATATAGTAATTTATGGTACAGGTGGCGTTGGTGGTTATTTTGGTGCTAGGTTAGCACAAGCAGGAAACAATGTAACGTTTATTGCTCGTGGAAAACACTTAGAAGTAATTCAAAAAAAAGGATTGCAACTTAGAAGTTATAAAGGCGATTATTTAGTACATCCAGCTAAAGCAACTTCAACTATTTCGGAAGTTAAAGATATAGATCTGGTTTTAATTTGTGTAAAAACGTGGCAATTAGAAGAGGTTGCGGCAAAATTAAAGCCAATTTTAAATGAGAAAATGATGATCATTTCATTGTTAAATGGCGTTGAAAACACAGATATATTATGCAAAATATTAGATCAAAAAAATGTTTTAGGGGGCTTGTGTAAAGTTGTTAGTATGGTTGAAGACTTTGGGGTGATTAATCATGTGTCTTATGAACCAACCATTGTATTTGGAGAGATTGACAATGGAAAAACAATAAGGGCAATACAATTAGAAAAACTATTTTTAAATGCTGGAATTACCACTAAATTAGCTTCAAATATTCAACAAGAAATTTGGACAAAGTTTTTATTTATTACAACTATAAGTGCTATTGGAGCTTTAACTAGAGCAACAGTTGGAGAAATGATTTCTTCTCCACAAATTAAAGAAATGATGTACAAAACCTCAGTAGAAATTTTAGCTGTTGCAAAAGCTAAAGGAGTTTATTTACCAGATAATATTCTTGAAAAACAATTTCAGCTTATTGAATCTCAACCTTTTGAAACAACGTCATCTTTACAAAGAGATATGATGGAGGCAAAGCCTTCAGAATTGGAAGCTCAAAATGGAGCAATTGTTAAAATGGGGTTAGATTTAGGTATTCCAACTCCTGTAAATTCATTTATCTACCATTGTTTACTGCCTCAAGAAAATAAAGCAAGATGTTTAAACTAGTTTAATTTTTGGCTTTTTACTTATCATATATACGCCTATAATAACCATAAAACAACTCAAAATTTTAATTAAATTAATGTCTTGAGCATACTCCTTATGATCTAAAATATAGGCGTAAACGCTAACCATTAAAAAACTTAATACGGGTTGTAAATAAATAAAACTTCCGTTTACTGAAGGAGATACATAATTTAAAGCGTAAATATTAAATAAATAAGTCAAAAAAGTAGTACCTACAATTACAAAGGTAACAGCTAAATAAGTGTTTGTTGTAAACGCATTAAAATTGGTATTTAATAAATCATTAAATCCAAATGGAAGTACAAAAATAAACCCAAATAAAAATACCCAACTTATAACAGTAATTGCTTTATATTTTTTCATCAAAGGTTTTACTAAAACTAAATATAATGCATAAGAGCAAGCGTTTAAAAAAATAAATAAATTACCTAAAAAAGAACTTGTACCGCCTGAATTTTTTCCAAACCACACTAATAAAAAGGCACCAATAGCGCCAATTGATATTCCAATATATTTATTAAGTGTAATTTTCTCTTTTAAAATTATGGCACTCAAAATAAGCACAATAACAGGTGTAGTCGTCATAATTATAGACGCATCAATAGGTGAAGTTAAACTTAATCCATGGAAGAATAAAAGCATATTTGTTGAGATGCCTAATAGACCACAAATAATGAGTAATAAGAAGTCCTTTTTATCAACTTTTTCTTTTACAAATTGTTTTACAATCCAAAACATAATACTTGCCCCAATTACCCGCAATAGAACCAAAGCTGAAGGTCCCATTTTATCTGGCATAATACCTTTTGCAATTAAGAAATTTGCCCCATAAATAATATTAGCTCCTAAAAGGGCTATATATGCTTTTTGTTTATTTTTGCTCAATATACTTGTCTTAAATTGAAGCTGGGAAAGTACGAATTCCTATTTAACAATTTGGTATAATTTTACTTTTTAGTGTTTACATCAAAGAAATAATAAAAAAAGAAAGAAGTTAATGTAAAGATTGTATTATATTTTTTATTTCTAATTGGGCAAAATCGTATCCTATCTGGAATGATTTAGAAACAATTTTTGAATCTAACACACCAATTTTATCAATATTTGGTGGGGAAAAAACATAATTACATTTTTTAAATTTTTTAATGTTATTTGAGTCTAAACCTATGTGGTAAACACGTTGTAAAAGTTTTAACGAAGAATTAATTTCTGACTTTTCTATTTCGCAAATAGGGTTTACAAAGCTTCCAATGATATATTTTATTTGGTTTTCTAAAGGCTCAATGGGGAAATTATTTAAAATTCCACCATCTGAATATAAATTTCCGTTGATTTCAACTGGAGAAAATACTGGTGGAAGCGCGGCTGATGCAATTAATGGTTTTATTAATTCTCCACTATTAAAATATTCTAATTGCCCATTAATTAGATTTGTTGAGGTAATAGTAATAGGATATTTTAAACTTTCAAAAGAATTATGAGGGAAAAATTCTTTAAAAAAATAGGTGTATTTATCACTATCCATAATTCCTGGTTTTTTATGTGCATATAGTGATATCTTAAATAAAGGAGTTTGAATAAAAAAATTAAGTTGTTCTTCCACCGTATAGCCGGCAGCATAAAGAGCTGCTACTATTGCTCCAGCACTTGTTCCAGAAATTTTTATAGGAATAATATCGTTCTCAAGTAAAGCCTTTATCAATCCTATATGAGCAATAGCTCTAACGCCACCACCCGAAAGAACCAATCCAATTTCTTTCGCCATTTTTTTAAAATTAAGTTAGAATTTAACTCTAAATTACAAAATTTTACGCGTTAAAATACAACTGCAAAATAGACTTTATAGTTTTCTTTTTAAAACGTAACTTTGCGCTTTTAAAAATGGAATAAAACGAAATGGAATACAACTTTAGAGAAATTGAAAAGAATTGGCAAAAATATTGGGCAGAAAACCAAACGTTTAAAGCTGATAATAATTCAGATAAGCCAAAATTTTATGTGTTAGATATGTTTCCTTATCCTTCTGGTGCAGGATTACATGTTGGGCATCCACTTGGCTATATTGCGTCTGATATTTATTCACGGTATAAACGCCATAAAGGATTTAATGTAATGCACCCTCAAGGTTATGATTCTTTTGGTTTACCAGCTGAACAATATGCTATTCAAACAGGGCAACATCCTGCAATTACTACTGAAGCAAATATTAAAACATATAGAAAGCAATTAGATCAAATTGGTTTTTCTTTTGATTGGTCTCGTGAAGTGCGAACTTCTGATCCTAGTTATTACAAATGGACACAATGGATTTTTACCCAATTATTTAATTCTTGGTACAATAAAGAAACTGATAAGGCTGAAGATGTATCAACATTAATTTCCATTTTTTCTTCTCAAGGAAATTCAAAAGTAAAAGCCGCTTGTGATGAAGATATTGAAGTTTTTACTGCTGATGATTGGAAAAATTATTCAGAAGAGCAGCAGCAATCTATTTTATTAAAATATAGATTAACATTTTTATCTGAAACCGAAGTAAACTGGTGTCCAGAATTGGGAACTGTTTTGGCAAATGACGAAATTGTAAATGGAGTTTCAGAGCGAGGAGGGCATCCTGTTGTTCGAAAAAAAATGATGCAATGGAGTATGCGAATAACCGCATATGCACAACGCTTGTTAGACGGTTTGGCTAAAATAGATTGGCCACAGCCATTAAAAGATTCACAAACTTATTGGATTGGACGTTCAGAAGGAGCAATGGTTTCATTTGATATTGATGGTTTTGATGCTAAAATTGATGTATTTACAACTCGACCTGATACTATTTTTGGTGTGAGTTTTATGACACTAGCTCCAGAGCACGAATTGGTTTCTAAAATAACAACTGCAGCTCAAAAAACAGCGATTGATACTTATGTAAAAGCAACTGCAAAAAGAAGTGAATTAGAGCGAATGGCCGATGTAAAAACAATTTCTGGAGTATTTACAGGAGCCTATGCAAAGCATCCTTTTACAGGTGAAAAAATTCAAATTTGGATTGGAGATTATGTGTTAGCAGGTTATGGAACCGGAGCCGTTATGGCAGTTCCTTGCGGTGATGAGCGCGATTATGCTTTTGCTAACTATTTTGGACTAGAAATTCCAAATATTTTTGAAGGAGTTGATATTTCTGAAGAAGCTTGCTCAACAAAAGAAGGTGTGAAAATTGCAAATTCTGATTTTTTAAATGGTTTAACGTACAAAAAAGCCATGAAACGTATCATTTTTGAAATTGAACAACGTGGCTTTGGTTATGGGAAAATTAATTACAGGTTACGTGATGCTGTTTTTAGCCGTCAACGTTATTGGGGAGAACCTTTTCCAGTATATTATAAAAATGGTTTACCTCAAATGATTGATGCAAAACATTTACCAATTATATTGCCTGAAGTTGAAAAATATTTACCAACTGAAGATGGGAAACCGCCATTAGGGAATGCAACAACTTGGGCTTGGGATACAAAAACAAACAAAGTAGTTTCGAATGAGTTAATTAATAATGAAACTATATTTCCTTTAGAATTAAATACCATGCCAGGTTGGGCAGGAAGCTCATCATATTTTAATCGTTATATGGATTCACAAAATACAGATGAATTTGTAAGTAAAGAGGCGGTTGAATATTGGCAAGATGTTGATTTATATATTGGAGGAAGCGAGCATGCTACAGGGCATTTATTATACTCAAGATTTTGGCAAAAATTCTTATTTGATAAAGGCGTTTTACCTGTTGATGAATATGCGAAAAAGCTCATTAATCAAGGTATGATAACTGGAACTTCGGCATTTGTTTATCGTTGGGAATTTGGAGAAGGAAATGGTAATGATTTAGCTAGAAAAACAATTTTTGTAAGTAAAAACTTAATGGAAAATATCATTAAGGAAAGAAAGGCGATGGGAGCCAATAAAAAGACCGAAGTCATAAAAGAAAATGTAAATTTATTAAGCGCTTGCGAAATTGCAAATGCACCAAAAAATGAATGGACAGGTTTTACACCAATCCACGCAGATGTTTCTTTTGTAAATGCGGCTGATGAATTAGATATTGAAGCTTTTAAGAACTGGAGACCTGAATATAAAGATGCAGAATTTATTTTAGAAGATGGAAAATACATTGTTGGAAGAGAGGTCGAAAAAATGTCAAAATCTAAATACAATGTTGTAAACCCTGATCAAATTTGTGAGGAATATGGAGCAGATAGTTTGCGTTTATTTGAAATGTTTTTAGGCCCATTAGAGCAATCAAAACCTTGGAAGACTTCTGGTATTTCAGGTGTGTATAGCTTCTTAAAAAAACTATGGAAATTATATATAGTAAATGGTGAGTTTTCAGTTTCTGATTCAGAACCAACAAAAGAGGAGTTAAAAACTTTGCATAAAACTATTAAAAAAGTAGAGGAAGATATTGCTAATTTTTCTTTCAATACATCGGTTTCTACTTTTATGATTGCAGTGAATGAATTAACAGCATTAAAATGTAATAAACGTGCAATTCTAGAGCCATTAGCAATAATTATTGAACCGTATGCACCACATATAGCTGAAGAATTATGGTCTAAATTAGGCTACAAAAATTCAGTTTCGACTGTTGATTTTCCAATTTTTGAAGCAAAACATTTAATAGAAAGCAGTAAAGAATATCCTATATCGTTTAATGGAAAAATGAGATTTAAATTAGAGTTTCCAATGGATATGAGCAAAGAAGAAATTGAAAAAGCAGTGCTAGCACATGAAAAAACACAAGCTCAATTGCAAGGCCGTACACCTAAAAAAGTAATTGTTGTACCAGGTAAAATAGTAAATATTGTAGGCTAATTGCATGATAGATATTTACGAAATAGTTGGATTATTGGCAGCGTTATTAACAACGGCTTCATTTGTGCCCCAAGTATATAAAACTTGGAAATCAAAATCGGCAGATAGTTTGTCTTTGACCATGTATTTAGTATTTTTTGTTGGGATTGTTTTATGGTTAATCTATGGTATTCATTTAAAAAGTCTAGCCATGATTGTTGCAAATTCAATTACTGCGGTTTTATCTTTACTATTGATTATTTTTAAATTGCGTTATAAATAAGAATGAAACTGAGAAAAAATATTAACTATAATACACGTAAAATTCATAGGTATTTAGGAGTTTTTATAGGTATTCAATTTTTATTTTGGACACTAGGAGGGTTGTACTTTAGCTGGAACAATATGGATGATGTTCATGGTGAAACTCTCATAAAACAAGAAAAGAAATATTTTCCTTTTGTGGATTTTTCGATGGTTCAAAAAGGAATTGATTCTTTAGATGCTAAAATTGCTATAGATTCTGTTCATTCAATTAGCATAGTTGAAGCATTTTCAAAGCCACTAGTACAATTCTCGTATTTTAAAAATAGCCAACTAAGAGTTCAATTAATTGAAGCCGAAACAGGTGAATTAAGAAGTGCGTTTTCTGAAGAGGAATGTTTGGAATTAGCAACACGCCAATTAAAAGAGCCTATATCAATTATAACATCTGAATTCTTAGAAAAGCATACTACGAATGCTCATCATGAATATAGAAATAAACCTTTACCTGCATATGCTTTTACGTTAGATCACCCAACAAAAACAACTATTTATGTATCAACAGAACTAGGCCAAATAACGAGTGTTAGGAATAATAATTGGAGGCGATTTGATTTTTTATGGATGTTACATACCATGGATTATTCAACAAGAGATCATTTAACAAATTGGGTACTTCGTATTTTTTCAGTTCTTGGGCTTTTAACTATATTTTCCGGTTTTTATTTGTTTTATATAACATCACCTTCAATTAAAAAGTTTCGCAACTAAAAGAATAAGTAATTTTCTTCCTATTTTGAATGTTTGTGGTACATTTATTGTTTTATACCGTAAAATTTATTACTTATATTTACGTCAAATTAAAGCATGAAAATTAAACAACTTTCATTACGAATTCGAATTTTTTTATCGATGATATTATTGATAATACTGGCGTCGGTATTAATCGCCGCAGTCACAATTTATCAATACAAAGAGCAAACCGATGAATA
>NZ_JABDRI010000078.1 GCF_013041805.1 Lutibacter sp. | reverse complement strand
AAACAGCGGCTTTAAAATGGTTAGCTGATTAGTTAAAAAATAACGCAATGATTTTTTCCTTTTTCACTTGACATATTTAGAATAAAACACAAAAGATTTAAGCAAAAATTTACTATTGAAAACTATTTAAAAAGTGGTAAAGTAAAAGTAAATTCGCTTCCTTTATTTAGAGTACTCTTAACACTTATTTCTCCTCCATTTCGCTCAACGAAGTCTTTACATAAAATTAAACCAAGTCCAGAACCTTTTTCATTAGCAGTCCCTTTAGTTGAGTTTTTAACATCAATACTAAACAAATTTTCAATATCCGTAGAAGAAATTCCAATTCCATTATCCTTTACTGTAATTTCAGCAAAATTTAAATTGATATTGGAGTATACTTCTATACACCCATTTCTTGCAGTAAATTTAATCGCATTAGAAATTAAATTTCTAAGAATAGACTCAACCATATTCCTATCTGAATAAACATAAATGGACTTATTTATAGTATTTAAAATTTCAATTTCTTTATTTATTGCTTGTATTTCTAATAATGAAATTACATTCGCAACCTTTAAAGAAACATCAATTTTTTGTGGGTTAAACTCTAAATTACCTGACTGAGAATTTGCCCAAATTAGTAAATTATTTAATAAACTTGAGGCGTTAGATGCAGAAGCTTTTATAATTTTTAAAAACTTCAACCTTTTATCTTCATCATACTCATGGCTATTTTCAATCATTAGTTCTGAAAATCCTTTAATAGAATTAAATGGATTTCTTAGGTCATGAGCAATAATTGAAAAAAAAGTATCTTTAGTTTTATTAGATCGCTCTAAATCATCTCTTTGAATTTTAATTTCATTATTCATTTTATTTATTTGATGATTTTTATACTCTAATAAGTTGTATGCATTTTTCTTGGCGGTTTGTTGCTGTATTAATAGCACCACAAAAAAACCAAAAAGTACCATTGAGCCAACTAAAAAATACATGAATTTTCTCTCATTATTATACTTTAGTTGAGTAATTTTATTCTCATTTGCTAATTCTTCTATTTCATATTGATTACTTTCCAACCTATTCAAAGCTTGAAATAATTGCACTTTTTTTGTTTGGTTATTTATTGAAATACTATCTTTTACTTTATCTAACTCCTTATGAAAGTTCAATGCTTTTAAAATGTTTCCTTTTTTCTCATAGGAAAAACTCAAGTTTGAAAGGTTCTCCACTTCATATTCTAACGAGCCAAAACCCTTAGAAAGCAACAAACTTTTACTAGCAAAAGTGATGGCTAAATTGTAGTTTTTCAATTTGTTTTCAACAGTGGAAAGATTTAACAAAACAACAGCTTCTAAAACTTTATCTTTTAACTCTTCACTAATAACCAAAGCATTATTTAAGTATTCTTTCGCTTTGCCATATTGTTGTAGTTGTATATAACAATCTCCAATATTATTGTAATTAATGGCTATTCCATACGTGTCCTTTAATTGATTTTGAATCACTATAGATTTTTCATATAGCTCAAGTCCTTCTGCGTGCAACCCTGAATCGGCTTTAGCATTACCAATATTAGTGTAACAATTTGCAATTCCAGGGTTGTTTTTTTCATGTTGATAAATTTGAAGGGCATCATTTAAATATTTAATAGCAAAATCATAGTTTTCTTCATTATAATACAAATCACCTATACGGATATATACACTTGCAATTCCCAATTTATTTTCAACATTTTTATACAGTGATAGCGACTCTAAATAATATTCTAAACCTTTATCTTCTTGATATAATTCAATATAACAAGCTCCAATATTTCTATTAATCTTTGCTAAAAGTAGATTGTTATCTGATTTTTTATATTGAACAATAGCCTGCTTATAATAATCAATAGCCCTAGTATAGTTAAGTAAATTTTCATACAAAATCCCTAATGAATATAAAGAAGAACCTCGGTAATCAGGTAAATCTAATTTATTCGCTAATTCCAATGCTTTTTCATTATAATAAATCGCTGAATCTTTGTTTTTTTCAGAAAACAAATCTGCTATTTTTAAATGTATAGAAACTTTAGTAGTGTCAGAAATTGTATCAAATTTAAATTCATTCTTTAAATCCAATATATTCTGAGCATAAGCTGAAAATAAACTAAAGAAACAGTATAAAATAATAAGAGTTTTTTTTAACATATATTCAAACTTGGGGACTAACAATGAAGTGATATTATAATTTAACTGTTGAAAATTAATATTTTAAAAGCAATTTAACGTATTTTTTCAATAAAAAACACCGTTTATCTATTTTAGTTGAGAATTAATATCTAAAATATTCTCTTTTGTATACTTTTTAATAAATTTTGGAGTAATAAACGTAAAACCATTTAAATTTTTTGAATTTATAAATTTATAAAATTCTACTTTTAAAAATTGGGTTAACATTGGCTTTGAAATTTTTTTATAACTGTAATGCCAAGGCTCATATTTAAATCCTTTTCTGTTTTTTTTGTTCGTATAAACTAAATAAAATCCAAATCTTTCAGCATTATTATCCATCCAGTTTTTTAAGTCAGAAAATACACCATCTTTTTCATAGTGTGATGTTGATAAAACATTTTTTGGTTGATTTTTAGAACTATCAATAATATCAATATCTGTTCCCCAATGATGCCGTGATGTTCCAGGTAAAGTAGAATATTCTATTATTTTTTCAATGGCCTTTTCAGGTGGTATTCCTTCTAAAGTATAAGCTTCATATTTTCTGTTCCAAATTTTTGTTTGACGATCAAAGCTTCTATATGCAGAAACAATTTCGATTAAAACACCTTCTTTTAAAGCCGCCTTTTGCATTTCCAAGAAGGCTTTATGAACCTCACTTTGTAACTTATTTTCATCGCCTACAAAAATTAGGTCTCCCTTACCAGTTAAAGCATCGACTGAATAACTTATTTGAGAGATACCACTAAAACTAAGCAGTATTGTACATAAAATAGTCAATAATAACCTATATTTCATGCTAAATTTATTTAGTTAAATATTTAAACATAACATAATGCTCTCCTATGAATTCCGCCATAAAAGAATCACCAAAAATTTTAAAACCTTGTTTTTTATAAAAATTAACTGCAGTTACTCTAGCGTTACACCATACACAATCTATTTCGAGTTCATTCAATAGCAATAAGGCTTGTTGTATCATTAATTTACCAGCTCCATAACCTTGATACGCTTCTAAAGTAGCCATTCCTCTGAGCTGGTATTGACTTCCTTCTAAATTCGTGTTAGCTGCTTTCATGAAACTTGAAATTGCAATTAATTTCTCATCCTTAAACGCTCCTAAATGAAATGTAGATTCATCAAAATCACCATTAAATTCAAATGGTAAAGGAATATTTTTACGCAAAATTTCTTTTCTAATTCCATAAGTGTCCTGAGGTCTAACTTTCTTAATTTCAATCATTTCTTTATAGTATATAAATATGCAGGTTTGTTATCGTATAAAAATTCTTTTTCCAATTTTAAATCACATTTTTTTAATACTTGAATTGAAGCAATATTTGCTTTATATGCCCTACCAACAATTTCAGAAATTTTCAAGTTATTAAAACCATATTGAATGCAAGCTTTAGCGGCTTCAGTTGCATAACCATTACCCCAATGCTTTTTATAAAAACGAAAACCAATATCAATTTCATCATTCTCGACTTCATATTTTAAACCGCACCAACCAAGAAATTCATTTGTTGATCTTAAACATACAGCCCAACGTCCAAAGCCGTTTTTTTTATAATCAGCATAATTTTTAATAAAATTATTGGCATCTTCTAATGATTCAAAAGCATCATTCCCTGTATATTTTATAACATCCGGATCATTATTTAAATGAAAAAAATGAAATCCATCCGCCGACATAAATTCCCTTAAATATAAGCGGTTAGTTTCTAAAATAACTTTCATAAGAAATAAAATAAATATTTAAATTCAACGTAAATCATACAACATTTAACTAAAGCTAACACAAATTATTGATTTTGAACACTCTGCATTACAACCTATTTTATGAATTAAAATATAATCTACTTTTTACAGATAAATATAATTAAATCTAAGATTATTATGCTTAAAAATAATTGAAAATTGTTAAAAAAATCTTTGTCTAATAGTAAAAGGATTGTATATTTGCCGAACCAATTGCGAGAGTAGCTCAGTTGGTAGAGCTTCAGCCTTCCAAGCTGACTGTCGCCGGTTCGAGCCCGGTCTCTCGCTCAAAAAAAGCCAAACAAATAGTTTGGCTTTTTTATTTTAACTTATCTCCAAAAATCAATAATAACACAATTGGAATACCTAACAATAAAACTGTAGTAAAACTAGTTGTAAATATAGTTGGATACACAAGTAGCATTAAAGCAAACCCTCCTATTGCACCTCCTAAATGAGCCGAGTGACCTACATTCCCGAGTTGTTTTTTCATTCCATAAATAGAATATAACAAGTAACCTAATCCAAAAATATAACCAGGAATTGGAATTGGTAAGGGAAACATCATTAAAGTCATATCTGGATTTAATAAAATAGCAGCATAAATTATTCCTGCAACAGCTCCTGAGGCACCTACAGCGCTATAATATAATTCTTTTTTATGGAAAATGAGTGTAAATAAACTTCCTGCAAATAAACTTCCACTATAAATAATTAGAAACTTTATGATACCTAATTTAAAAATAATGATTGGTGCAAAAATGTATAAAACATACATATTTAAAATTAAATGCAAATAATCTACATGTAAAAATGCTGAAGTAAGCATTCTAATTTGTTCTCCTCTATTTATTGCACCTATTTGAAATTTATATTTCTCAAAAAATAACCTGTCATTAAAACCTTTTATCGAAAAAGCAACGTTGGCAAGAATTAAAATTAAAAGCACTGGATTTATATTCATTTTCAAGTTTATTTGTACTGCACGAAAATACAAAATTTGTTGCTATTGATTTACAATTATGGAAGTATTAAAAATTAAATACGATATTTGCCATGCCGAAATTATGAATCTATTTATCTACATCCTTGTTTATCCATTAATTTGGTTGATTTCAATTTTACCTTTCAGAATTTTATATGTTATTTCTGACGCTATTTTTGTGCTTATTTATTATGTTATTGGGTACCGTAAAAAAGTTGTTTTTGATAATTTAAAATTATCTTTTCCTGAAAAATCAACTGAAGAAATACTTAAAATTCGAAAGAAATTTTATCACCATTTTGTAGATATATTTATGGAAATGATAAAATCGTTTACCATATCCAAAAAAGAAGTTTACAAACGATATACCTATCCAAATATTGATTTTTTTAAAGATTTATATAAAGATGGCAAAAGTGTAATTTTAGTTGGGCCACACTATGCAAATTGGGAATGGATTATGAGTTTAGATTCTTTTGTAGATTATAAAGGCTATGCAGCATACACAAAAGTATCTAACCAATACTTCAATAAAAAAATATTAAAATCTAGAGAAATTTATGGTACTAATTTAGTACCCACTGCGCAAATAATTAGTGAAATTTTGTACAATAAAAAAAATAACATTCAAGCCATGTACGGATTGCTGAGCGATCAATCACCACAATTAAAGAAAACCTTTTACTGGAAAGAATTTTTTGGTGTAAAAGTACCTATTCATACGGGTGGAGAAATGCTCGCAAAAAAATACGATATGAATATGGTTTATATTGAAACTAAAAAAATAAAACGAGGTTTTTACGAAACCACCTTTAGTTTAATAACTGATAATGCGCCTAATTATAAAAATTACGAATTAACAGATGTTTTTATTGATAAAGTTGAAACGCAAGTTAAAAATCAACCAGAATACTACTTTTGGACTCATAAACGCTTTAAACATAAAGATAAAGCTCCCATATAAATTAAAAAACAAAAAGGGAATTACCAGTTGGAAATTCCCTTTTTTAATATCTCTTAAATCTTACATTTAGTTTCCCCTCTTATAATCTGCTAAAAACTGTGCTAACCCAATATCAGTTAATGGGTGTTTTAGTAATCCTTTAATAGCACTTAAAGGTCCAGTCATTACGTCAGCTCCAATTTTTGCACAATCCATTATATGCATCGTATGACGAACAGAAGCTGCTAAAATTTGAGTCTCAAAACCATAATTATCATAAATATGTCTAATTTCTGATATCAATCCCAAACCATCTGTAGAGATATCATCTAACCGTCCAATAAATGGAGACATATAGGTCGCTCCTGCTTTAGCTGCTAATAAAGCTTGTCCTGCTGAAAAAACAAGAGTAACATTTGTTTTAATTCCTTTATCTGAAAAATATTTACATGCTTTTACGCCATCAGCAATCATTGGCAATTTAACAACTATTTGAGGGTGTAATGCCGCTAGCGCCTCTCCTTCTTTAACCATTCCATCAAAATCTGTAGCTATTACTTCTGCGGAAACATCGCCATCTACAATGTTACAAATATCAACATAATGTTGTAAAATATTTCCTGCACCAGTAATTCCCTCTTTAGCCATTAATGATGGATTTGTAGTAACTCCATCTAAAATTCCTAAAGCTTGTGCTTCTTTAATTTGCTCTAAGTTAGCGGTATCTATAAAAAATTTCATTTGTTATATTTTATTTATTAGTATTTATTAATTCTTTTTACAAAAGTAGTCAAATCATTTGTTTACAAACATCCGCAAGAAAAAAAATATGTTTTGTATAAAATAGCATTTCAATTGTAAATTAAATCCATTTAATTTTAAAACAATTATAATTTGTACCTTAGACCCAAAGTTATTAACTTAATTAACTGATTGTTATATGAAAAAAAATACTTTTATTATAACTTTTTTATGCTTCTTTTTAAACATAACATTTAGTAATGCCCAAAAATCTTTAACGGCATCATCTGCTCAAGGCACTGCTACGACAACTGGTAATGGTGTTAACTGGACTCCTATAGTTACAACTTCTCTTAATTTAACAGCCGGTGTAAAGGTACTAGTAGAAGCAACAGTTGAAGTTCAAGTTACTAGTGGAAATAGTGATATAAATACTCAATTTAGATTAACAGATGGCACTAATTATAGTCAAACTATTTCACGTTATGTTGCAACAAAAACATATACAGATAAAGGGATTGTAGCAATATCATTTATTTTTAATTATAACACAGCTTTTTCTGGATCAAAAACTTTTACATTAGAACATACTAAAACTTCAAATGGAGCAAATAAACAATTTACATCAAAAGCGGTAATTGCTGCTATCGAGATTACAAGTAGTAATGTTAGCTTACCAAATGGACAAGGAACAACTGTTTCAATAGGTACTTCATCTACAAGCTATGTAGATGCTGCAACCACAAATATGATAACCCTTGAGAAACCTGCTGATATTTATATTGTTTCTACATTTTCAACAAGTACTACAAATGCTTCTGCTACAGGAGCATGGTCTTTAAGAGAATCTACCGATAATGTTAATTTTGTAGATATAACTAATGCAGAAATTACAAGATCTATCATAGCCGCAAATGATAATGGTATTGGTGCCGCAACTATTGTAACCTTGATTAAAAATAAACCTGCTGGAAATTATTATTTTAGGTTAGGACACAAGGTTAATGTTGGGACAAATATTACAACTTCTGGAGCTACAATATCCGCTCTTGTTTTAAGAGGTACAGTTGCCTCTGGAGACGATTTGTTTCCTTCTTATACTGATTCACCTATAGCTGCATCGACCACCTCAAATACTTTTGCCACTATAAATTCTACCGCTATTACTGCCCCTACAAATACTTTGACAGATAATAATTTCTTTATGCATACAAATTTTAATATGGGAGCTACTGGAGGAAATGTCGTATATGCATCCTATACATTTGGTATTACTGGAGCAACATTCTCATCTTTTGAAATCCAGCGATATGTTTTAAATGGAACAACAGGAAGTGGTGGACTAATTGGCATGGTAAGTGGTATAAATCAAGGAGATTCTTTTACTGCTTCTTTTCTGCATAGAAATTCTGGAGGAGTGACTACATTGAATACATCTAGTATAAATACTATTGGTTTTTTTCTAAATAATGATCCTAATAGTACACTTTCAATAGAAGAAGATATCTTAAATACTAATATTTCTATCTATCCAAATCCTTCCAAAGAACAATTTTTCATTAATAATAATGTTACCTCTGGATATATTTCTTTTAAGTTTTATACGGTAACCGGACAATTAGTGCACACCTTAAATGTATTGCCTAAAACTAATACTAAATTAGATGTTACAGGTTGGACACCTGGAATTTATATTGTGAAAGCAAATAATAATGGTATAAATATTGCGAGAAAATTAATTATAGAATAAGCTTTATATTTATAATTTATAATGATTCATCAATAATTTCTCATACATTTTGTCTGGAAGCAGTTTTTTTAACACAATTGAAAATTTCTGCATAAAATCACCAACTTTATAATGTATTTTTGGTTTTTTTGTCTGGATAATTTTATAAATAGCTTTTGCCATATCAATTGGGTCGCTCCCACTATC
>NZ_JABDRI010000053.1 GCF_013041805.1 Lutibacter sp. | reverse complement strand
ATATTGCTCTAAATAAGCCTGTAGGTATAGTGTCTACTACAGATTCAAAAGAGAGAGATAATATTGTTAATCATGTCAACCATCCTCAACGTTTGTTTCCTATTGGAAGGTTAGATAAGCCTAGTGAAGGATTGATTTTTTTAACTAACGATGGAGATATTGTAAATAAAATTCTTCGGGCAGGAAATAATCATGAAAAAGAATATATTGTAACTGTAAATAAGCCTATTAGTAAAGAATTTATTCAAAAAATGAGCAATGGACTTCCTATTCTAGGTACTATTACTAAAAATTGTTTCGTTGAACAGCTTAATAAAAATACATTCAAAATTATTTTAACTCAAGGGTTAAACAGGCAAATTAGGAGAATGTGTGAGTATTTAGATTTTGAAGTAACTAAATTAAAGCGCACGCGAATTATGAATGTTAATTTAGGGAATCTAGCTGTTGATCAATGGCGAGAATTAACTGCAGAAGAAATGCAACTAATTAATAAAATGATTGCATCTTCCTCAAAAACAGAAGAAGCTTCCAAAGACAACCTAAAAATTAACAAAAAATCCAAAAAAAAATACTCTTTTAAAGGAAACAGGAAAAAGAGTAGATAACTATTACTTTAATTATTCCAAACAAATCCTATTCTGTATCTTTGCCAACTATGCATTTTGAATTAAAAACTAAAGACGCTCAAAGCAAAGCGAGAGCAGGAATCATAACTACAGATCACGGTAAAATTGAAACTCCAATTTTTATGCCCGTGGGTACTGTTGGTACTGTAAAAGGTGTTCACCAAACCGAATTAAAAAATGAAATTAATCCTGATATAATTTTAGGAAACACCTATCATTTATACTTACGACCAAAGACTCAAATCTTGGAGCAAGCCGGTGGATTACATAAATTCATGAATTGGGATCGTAATATTTTAACTGATAGTGGTGGCTACCAAGTTTATTCTCTTTCTGGAAGAAGAAAAATTAAAGAAGAAGGAGTTAAGTTTAAAAGTCACATCGATGGTTCGTACCATACCTTTACACCTGAAAATGTAATGGAAATTCAACGTACTATTGGAGCTGATATTATTATGGCTTTTGATGAGTGCACGCCCTACCCTTGTGATTATAGCTATGCAAAACGTTCTATGCACATGACACATCGTTGGTTAAAACGTTGTATTACTCATTTAGAAAAAACACCTTTTAAATACGATTATAGTCAGGCATTCTTTCCCATAGTTCAAGGAAGCACCTATAAAGATTTAAGAAAACAATCTGCTGAATATATTGCATCTGTAGGTGCTGAAGGTAATGCAATTGGAGGACTTTCTGTTGGAGAACCTGCTGAAGAAATGTATGAAATGACTGAAGTTGTTACTGCAATTCTTCCTGAAGATAAACCAAGATATTTAATGGGAGTTGGTACACCTGTAAATATTTTAGAAAATATTGCTTTAGGTATAGATATGTTTGATTGTGTTATGCCTACAAGAAATGCGCGAAATGGAATGCTTTTTACAGCTCAAGGAACAATTAATATTAAAAATAAAAAATGGGAAAATGATTTTTCTGCTATAGATGAAATGGGAATTACTTTTGTAGATACTTTGTATTCAAAAGCCTATTTGCGTCATCTATTTGCATCAAAAGAATTATTAGGAAAACAAATAGCTTCCATACATAATCTAGGATTTTATTTGTGGTTGACTCGTGAAGCCAGAAAGCATATATTAGCAGGTGATTTTACTGAATGGAAAAACCAAATGGTAAAACAAATGGACAAAAGACTATAACAGAAATTGAAAATACTTGATAAATATATATTAAAAAAATACTTAAGCTCTGTAGCTTTAGTATTAATTTTATTATTGCCTATTGCAATTGCAATTGATGTATCGGAAAAAGTAGATAAGTTTCTTAGACACGCTGATTTATCTATTGGTGAAATCATTAGTGACTATTATGTGAATTTTGTAATCATATTCGGTAATACATTTTTACCCTTAGCACTTTTTATCGCAGTCATATTTTTCACTTCAAAACTAGCTAGTAATACAGAAATAATTGCTATACATTCAGCAAAAATATCATTTACTAGGTTTTTGAGGCCTTATTTTATTGGAGCTACAATTATTACTGTATTTGCTTTGTTAATGAATCATTTTATAGTTCCCCGAAGTAATAAAATTTATGAGAAATTTAATAGGACCTATCTAAAAAAGAAAAAATTAAATGAAGATAATTTAACAAATATTAATTTACAATTAGGACCTAATGATTATATTTTTTTAAAAAGCTATAGAATTGCAGTAGACAGAGGTTATAATTTTTCATATGAAAAATTTGAAGGAAATAAGTTAGTATATAAATTATTTTCAGATAATATTAAATGGAATAAAAGAGATAGCACATTTACTTTAACAAATTATAGAAAAAGGTTCATTTTGAAAGAAAAAGATAGTATCAAATATGGTTCAAAATTAGATACTACTTTTTCATTTAATCCGAAAGATCTAATTAACGTAGATTATTTAGCGAAAGAAATGACCTCCTTTAAATTGAATGATTTTATTGAACAATCTAAAGAACGAGGAGTTAAAAATCTAAATTCATATTTAGTTGAATATCATAAAAGAACAAGCTTGCCAATTTCATCGTATATATTAACATTTATAGCAGTTGCATTGGCATCAAAAAAGCGAAGAGGAGGAATGGGTATTAACCTAGCAATTGGTATATCACTTATGTTTGTATACGTGTTTTTCTTGAAAATTGCTGAAGTACTTGGAGCTGGAGCAGATACAAATTCATTTATAATGGTATGGTCTCCAAATATTATTTTTGGAGCATTAGCAATTTATTTATACCTGAAGAATGCCAAAAACTAAATTAAATAATTATTTACATCTTCATTTTCTAGTCTTCATTTGGGGATTTACAGCTATTTTAGGTGCATTAATTAGCGTAGATGCTATTCCACTAGTATGGTACCGAATGCTATTTGCAGTGGTTTTTATTCTACTCTATTTCTTAATTAAAAAAAAATCACTTAAAACCACACCTAAAGCATTACTTAAGTTCTTGTTCACTGGAATAACCATAGCACTCCATTGGATAGCATTTTTTACAGCTATTAAAGTTGCTAATGTATCTATAGCTCTAGTTGCTATGAGCACTGGTGCACTATTCACTTCATTAATAGAACCTTTATTCTTTAAAAGAAAACTCATACTAATAGAATTATTTTTTGGACTCATTGTAATTGCTGGACTTTATTTAATTTTTAATATTGAAAGCCAATATACCTGGGGTATCATTTATGCCTTAATAGCATCATTCTTATCCGCACTATTTACAGTATTAAATGGCCTATATATTAAACAACACGAAGCTGAAGTGATTTCATTTTACCAGTTGCTTTTTGGAGTTGGTTTTATTAGCATTTTTGTAGTTTTAACGAATGATTTCTCCATTCAAGATTTTGCGTTAAAAAATTCAGATTTATTTTATCTTTTAATCTTAAGTAGCATTTGTACAGCATATGCATTTGTGGTCTCAGTTAAAATTATGAAATATCTAACACCATATACAGTCATGCTCACTGTAAATCTAGAACCCGTATATGGTATTATTTTAGCCGTACTATTTTTTGGAGAAAAAGAAAAAATGAGTTTAGAATTTTATATTGGAGCAATAATAATTGTTATTACGGTGATTATTAATGGAATTATAAAAAATAAAAAAAAAGCATATAATAACCTTCAAAATTGATAAGTTATTATATTTGTAATTAGTTTCAAACTTAAAAATATGGAATATTTAGATTTTGAATTACCAATAAAAGAATTAGAGGAACAACTTACTAAATGTGTTTTAATAGGAAAAGATAGTGATGTTGATGTAAGTGAAACCTGTAAAAACATTGAAGCAAAGTTACTAAAAACAAAAAAAGACATCTATAAAAACTTAACTGCTTGGCAAAGAGTTCAGTTATCTCGTCACCCAGATAGACCTTACACATTAGATTATATCAATGCCATTTGCGGAGATACCTTTATGGAATTACATGGAGATAGAACTGTTAAAGATGATAAGGCGATGATTGGTGGTTTAGGTAAAATTGGTGAACAATCTTTCATGTTTATTGGGCAACAAAAAGGATATAATACAAAAACTCGCCAATATAGAAATTTTGGAATGTCAAATCCTGAAGGTTATAGAAAGGCTTTAAGGCTTATGAAAATGGCTGAAAAATTTAACATCCCAGTTGTAACTTTATTAGATACGCCAGGTGCTTACCCAGGCTTAGAAGCTGAAGAACGTGGACAAGGAGAAGCTATTGCAAGGAATATTTTAGAAATGACTCGTCTAAAAACACCAATAATTACAATTGTAATTGGTGAAGGAGCTTCTGGTGGTGCTTTAGGTATTGGGGTAGGTGATAAAGTCTATATGATGGAGAACACTTGGTATTCTGTAATTTCACCTGAATCTTGCTCTTCAATTTTATGGAGAAGTTGGGAATATAAAGAGATTGCTGCTGATGCGTTAAAATTAACTGCTGAAGACATGAAAAAACAAAAGTTAATCGATGGAATTATTAAAGAAACTCTTGGAGGAGCACATTTCGATCGTGAAGGTGCTTTTAAGGAAGTTGAAAAAACAATTCTCAAAACCTATAATGAGCTAAAAGATTTAACTCCAAAACAATTGGTAAAACAACGAATGGACAAATATGCCAATATGGGTGTATTTAAAGGATAATATTTAATAAAAAAACCTCTCTAATTAGAGAGGTTTTTTTATTAAATTTACCATATGTATATTCTTTCCTCTAAACAAATATCTTTAGCAGATACTGCAACCATTAAAAACAAAAGCATTTCATCAATTGATTTAATGGAATATGCTGCTACAAAATGTTTTGAATGGCTTCATAGTCGATTGCAAGGACAGCCAATAAAAATACATATATTTTGTGGTATAGGTAATAATGGTGGTGATGGCTTAGTCATAACTAGACATTTAATACAGCATGGGTATAATGTAAATTGCTACGTGGTAAACTTTAGCGATAAAAGATCTGATGGATTTCTTGCAAATTACAATCGATTAAAAGAGCTCGGTGAATGGCCTAAAGTAATTTCCAATGAATCTGATTTTCCCAAAGTGGATTATGAAGATATTGTAATTGATGCCATTTTTGGGAATGGACTAACTAGAAAGCCTGCTAGCTTTACAAAAAAATTAATTCAATATATTAACAGTACTAAAGTTTTTACACTAGCCATTGATTTCCCATCTGGATTGTTTGATGATAAAACGGTTTCTGATAAAAATTCAGTTTTAAGAGCCGGTCATACCTTAACATTTCAAACTCCAAAATTAGCTTTCTTACTTCCTGAAAATAAAGATTATATCAATACATGGGAAGTATTAGATATTGGGTTGGATGAAACTTTTATTAGTGAATTAAACCCTAAAACGCATTTTATTACTAAAAGTGATGTTATACCACTATACAAACCAAGAAATAAATGGTCACACAAAGGTAATTATGGGCATTCTCTTGTCATTGGTGGTAGTTTTGGTAAAATTGGTGCAGTTGTATTGTCCACAAAAGCTGCGTTAAAAATTGGTAGTGGATTAGTAACAGCTTATATTCCAAAATGTGGTTACAATATCCTTCAAACTTCAATTCCTGAAGCTATGGTTGAAGTTGATAATGATGCTTTACTTAGCTATTATAATGTTAAAACAAATGCAACAGTTATTGGAATTGGGCCGGGAATGGGAACAGATGAAAAAACTGCACTTGGTTTTGAAAATTTCTTAAAAGAAAATAAACTCCCATTAGTGTTAGATGCAGATGCTATTAATTTATTATCAATGAATGACACACTTTTGGATAATTTACCAAAGGATACTATTCTAACACCTCACCCAAAGGAATTAGAGCGTTTAATTGGCAAATGGGATAATGATTATGATAAATTAGATAAATCTATCAAATTTTCGATAAAATATAATTTAATTCTTGTCATTAAAGGTGCTCATACCATTATAATCCAAGCGGATAACATATATGTTAATTCGACTGGAAATCCAGCATTAGCAACTGCAGGAAGCGGAGACGTTTTAACAGGAATAATCACAGGATTAATTGCACAAGGCTACAAGCCTAAAAATGCTGCCATACTTGGAGTGTATTTGCATGGAAAAACAGCTGATATAGCAATTCAAGATACAAGTTATGAAACCTTTATTGCTTCTTCAATTTTAGAATACTTACCTCAAGCTATTTTAGATTTATTTAATCAAGAAACTGAAGAAGATAAAGATGAAGAATAACCATCTTTGTAATCTAAAAGGATCGCTGAAATTTCAGCGATCCTTTAAAAAATATAGTTAAAGTCCTAATTCTAGTAATAATTCTTTCAATTGTGGATTGGATGGTCGGTATGCATCAGAATCAACAATATTACCTTGTGGATCTAACAAAATAAACCGTGGAATTGCATTTATACCATACTCAGTTATAAATTCAGATTCAAAATTATTATCAGCAAATAACTGAATACCCCCTAAACTCTCTTCTTCCACCATTTTTTTCCAAGTATCATGAGCATTTTCCTTGTCAACAGAAATACTTACAAATTCAATGTTTTTATCATGAAATTCTGCTTCTATTTGCTTCAGGAAAGGAATTTCAGCTTTACAAGGTGCACACCAAGTTGCCCAAATATCTAGATAAACATATTTCCCTTTTAAATCTGATAAAGATGTTGTACCTCCCTTATGATTCTCATAATTATTAAAAATAGGAGATTTCTTTCCTTTTGCAAAACGTACTAAATTCTCATGATTTTTTTCATAATTAGAGGTTACATACCCTAAGAAACTTTGATCATTTCTCAAATCCATAGATTTTAAAGTAGAATCCAGATTAGTAGTGGAATCTCTAAAACCTTGTAAAGTAGCTTTAGCTTCAGCAATCTTAGCTTCATATTCTTCTTTGTCTAGTTTAAAATATGTTTTTGGATCTCCCATTTCACTCATATAAAATTCCCGTTTATTATCTAAAAACGTATTTGTTTCAGCTCCAACTCCTTCAAATGAAACTCCATCAGAGAATTTATCTCCATTAAATGCCAAACTTAAATCATATCCATTTTTTAAAAAAACAGTAACTCTATCATTCCCGTTAGACATGATATAAATACCTTCTTCAACTTTTAAAGTATCAGAAAAACTACCATCTTCTTTAACTGTAATTTCTTTAGAATAGGTTCTGTTTTCCAACTTAAATTTATCTAAATTCTCTGTTTTAACTGTCCCTTTTAAAGTTACAAAATCCACACTCTCATTTTTACAAGATATCAATATCAATACTGTAAAAATCCAACTTAAATTTCTCATTTTTTTATTTCTATTAAATATTTAATTCTTTAAACAAATCAATCAACTTAGTATCAGAGGGTCTAGGAGCATTAGATGATACAATATCTCCTTTTGGATCAATCAATATAAAACGTGGAATCCCTTTTATTAAATATTCCTCCACAAAACTAGATTTCCAACTATTATCTGCAAATAATTGAATTCCCCCTAATTGTTCTTCTCCAACCATTTTTTGCCACTTATCGTGATCACTTAACTTATCAACAGAAAGACTTACAAAATGAATATTTTTTCCTTCATATTGTTTTTCTACTTTTTGTAGATAAGGTATTTCTCTTTTACAAGGTCCACACCACGTTGCCCAAACATCTACATACACATATTTCCCTTTTAAATCACTTAAAGATGTTGTTCCTCCTGCAAAATTCTCATAATTTTCAAAAGTTGGAGAAGGTTGTCCTTTCGCAACACTTTTTAATTTATTAAAGCTTTTGGTAATTTCACTATTATTAGCCTCATTTGTAGAATTAGCCATAAAAATAGTGTAAAATTCTTCGAAATCGCCTGTATATGTAATTCCGTATTTTGCATATTCAAATAACAAACTATTTTTTATCGTTTCACTTTTAGACTTTGAAATACTTTTTAAAACAGCAATATCTTCTTCTAGTGAATCGGTTTTTGCTATCAATGCTGCTTCATCATAAAAATGAGATGTTAATAAATCTCGATAACTTTGCGAAAAATCAAAATCTTCTTCATTTGAATAATCAACTTCATCCAACTCATTCAAAAAACCTTCTGAAGTTTTAAATTCTGGTTTTTCAGCATAATGAGCATGGTAGCGCTCATAAATACTAAGTTGACTTAAATAAGCATAATTAAGGTTTCTTCTTTCTTTAGTTCTAAATGCTTCTGAAATTCCAGTTGTAGCATCTAAAATTTCTTCTGATGCCAATTTAATTTTTTCTATTGTTTGCTTATATTCATCTTCTTCCAATAAGTATAAGCTAGTGCCTTCTCCTCTTAATTCTTTTTCTTTTTTTCCTGAAATTAGAATATAGTTACTTACTTCTGATCCTTTACCTGAAATTAATAAGGTATTATCAAAATTAGCTGCATCATAATTTATATTAATAGTGTTTCCCTTATCTAAATAAACAGTCATTCTATTTTTTCCATCGTATAGCAAATATCTAGCTACATCAACTCTTATAGTATCAGAAAAAGTTCCGTCATCTGAAACAGCAAGAACTTTTTTAACTGATCCATCTGCACTATTTAAAGAAAGTTCTCCACTAACATTTTCAATTTTTCCCGAAATAATTGAATAATCTACAATTGCTTTTTTCTGGCAAGAAATAGCTGAAATAAGCAATACTAATAAAACTAATTTTTTCATTTAATTTAAATTTTATGAATCAGCTACCAAAGATAAAATTTATTATTAAAGAAAATAAAAATAACATTACTTTAACAATATATTTGCATATATCAAACCGATTGGTGAATTTTGAGATTACATAAATACAGAATGAATAATATACATTTTATAGATTCCAAAATAGTAGATTTTCAAAGGCTACACGAATTAATACTTTCAGAAAAAAAATTAAAACTTTCAAATGAAGCTATTGAGAAAATTGAAAATTGCAGAAATTATTTAGATCAAAAAATTAAATCAGATTCATTTCCAATTTATGGTATAAATACTGGATTTGGTTCATTATGCAATGTGAAAATTGATAAAAATAATTTACAACAATTGCAAGAAAATTTGGTAATGAGTCATGCCTGCGGAACCGGTAGTGAAGTTCCAAAACATATTGTAAAATTAATGTTATTTCTAAAAATTCAATCTCTTAGCTATGGACACTCAGGTGTTCAACTTAAGACTGTTGAACGTCTTATTGAATTTTATAATAACAATATAATCCCCGTAATTTACACACAGGGATCATTAGGAGCCTCAGGTGATTTAGCACCACTCGCACATTTAGCTTTACCATTAATAGGAAAAGGTGAAGTACATTATGATAATGAACGGATTTCGGGTGAAGAACTACAACATATATTTTCGTGGGATAAAATTGAACTAAAATCTAAAGAAGGCTTAGCATTGCTCAATGGAACTCAATTTATGACAGCCTACGGAGTTTCATTAATTTTAAAATCATTTAAACTTTCATATTTAGCTGATTTAATAGGTGCTTTATCGTTAGAAGCTTTTGATGGGAGAATTTCACCATTTAACAAACTTATCCATCAAATAAGACCACATAATGGACAACTCAAAACTGCAGAACGAATAAGTGAATTTTTGAATGGAAGTGAGTTAATAGAGCAATATAAAGAGCACGTACAAGATCCGTATTCATTTAGATGTATGCCTCAAGTTCATGGCGCAAGTAAAGATGCCCTGGAATATTGTAAAAAAACTTTTTTAACCGAAATTAATTCAGTAACCGACAACCCTAATATTTTTTCAGAAACTGATGAAATTATTTCTGGTGGAAACTTTCATGGACAACCACTAGCAATAGCATTTGACTTTTTAAGCATCGCAATGGCTGAATTAGGAAGTATCTCTGAAAGAAGAACATTTCAATTAGTTTCAGGGCTTCGAAGCTTACCTCCCTTTTTAGTTAAAAATCCAGGGTTGAACAGTGGTTTTATGATTCCACAATACACTGCAGCTAGTATTGTAAGTCAAAATAAACAATTAGCAACACCCGCTTCAATTGATTCGATTGTATCTAGTAATGGACAAGAAGATCACGTAAGTATGGGGGCCAATTCAGCTACAAAAGCAAAACAATTAGTAGACAATATTGAAACTATTCTGTCCATTGAATTGTTTAACGCATCTCAGGCTTTATATTTTAGATTACCCGTAAAAACATCTCCTTTTTTAGAATCATTCTTAAAAATGTACAGAAGTGAAGTGCCTTTTATTGAAAATGATATTGTATTAAGTACAGAAATTAAAAAAACAGTTACATTTATACAAGATTTAACAATAGATACAGAAGAATTATTTTAATCTATATAAAAAAAGCGATAGGTAAACCTATCGCTTTTTTCTCAAATAATTATGTGCTTCTTTTTAAATTCCGAATCTTCTTTTATTATTCCATGCTATGCTTTTTGCATTTCTGAAATCAACTAAAACAAGTTTCCTTTTATTATCCTGGTTTTTAACGTTTTTATTTACTTTCATAATAAATTATTTTAGATAGTTATTTCTAGTGCAAAGATACGATATCTTTAAATTACACCACAAAAATATATTATGTTTTTAATAATATTTTAACGTTTAGAGGTAGATTTTATATGTTTTTTTTAAGGTATTTCAAAATTTACTAAAAATACTATAAAATATACGTGTTATTTCATTATATTTTAACAATAGCCAAAACTAATTTTAATAAAAATTAATCTTTCGATGAATCTAATGAGATTTTACCAGTAACAATCTCATAATACATTTTAAAATCAGATTTTAAACTCCATAAAGGGTATTTAAATGTAGCAGGTCGATTTTTTTCAAAAAAGTAATGACCTACCCAAGCAAATCCATAACCAGTGATAGGAATAAAAATAAGCCAGTACGGGTTTAAATGAATAACTGCAGTTAGAAATAGTGCTAAAACAAAAGTTGTCCCAATAACGTGCAACAATCTACAAATTTTATTACTGTGCTCTTTTAAATAAAATGGATAAAACTCTTCAAATGATTTTAATTGATTTTCCATAATTGACTCTTTAAAACTAGTTACAAAAATAAATTTTTCAATTAATAAAATTTATAATTAAAACCAACCATTATATTTCCTTTTGGCATAGGCACTAAATTAGTTTCAGTATATTCTGCATTAAAAATATTATTCCCAATTAATGATAACTCAATGTTTTTATTCATTTTAGCTATTAATTTAATATCAATAACACTATAACTTTCTCCATCAGTTCGTTCAACATATCTATACAAAATATTATGACTGATATTCGAAGTTATTTTTGATGTAAAACTTGAATTATATTGATGTTTCATACTATTTAAAGAATATCTAGTATACTGTACATTATTGTCTTTAATATCATCATCAATAAAACTATATCCAATAGTTAATTTTTGATTTTGAATCCCTATATTAAAATTATAACTAATTTCTGTCTCAAAACCTTGAGTACTTACCTCACTAAAATTTCTAGTTTCCCATTTGTCATCTTCATTATCTTTTGTCCAATCAATTAAATTATCAGAATCCCTATTAAACAAAGCGATATTAAGCGAAAAGTTCTTATTACTATAGGTAAGCCCAAGTTCTTCAGATAAAGCAGATTCAGGCTCTAGATTCGGATTTCCAATTGTAGTTGGCCCAACATAAAACATATCAGTAAAAGTTGGTACTCGATATGTATAACCTATATTTCCATAAAGTTTTAAATTATCTGAAATTCTATAACCAACATCTAAACCTGGAAATGCTTTTGTTTCAAAATCTGAATAATAGCCTACAGCCACGCCCGGTGTAATATCTAATAATTCATTAAAAAACTCAAATCTATGCTCTAAAAACCCGGTAATACTTGTTCTATTTCGGTCACCTAAATTATTACTTAGTAAAAAAGATCTAGAAACATCTAAACCAATACCTGTTTTACCTAAGTTAGAATTAATTACAACATTATTTTCAACTCCAATTTTGTTTGAAATATGTAAATTTCTAAAAAATGAAGGATCCTGTCTTAAAAATAAATACATATCTTCATTTCTCCTCCAATA
>NZ_JABDRI010000051.1 GCF_013041805.1 Lutibacter sp. | reverse complement strand
TCTGATCTATCAACTGGTTTCCCTAGTTTTTCCATATCCTTTTCAAAATTCCATTTAGAAATGTTTACTGAATTTTGAAAATACGATCCACCGTCTTTTACACCTTTCACATCTAATGCAGAATAATCTGTCCACTTATCAGGATACGCAATTTTAACGGTCATTTTAGTTAATTTCTCTAATGCTTTTGTTTTAGTTTCAGGACTCATCCACTCTAATGCATTGATACGTTTTTCAAAACCTTTCATTACGTTTGCAATCATTTCTTCTGCTTTGGCTTTGGCTTCAGGTGGGAATTTTTTATCAACATACAATTTACCTAAAGCTTCACCTATAGATCCATTTAACGAACCTAATGCTCTTTCATCTCTTGGTCGCTGTTTTTGAGCTCCTCTTAATTCTTTGCTATAAAACTCCCAGTTTGCAACTTCAATTTCATTATTTAGCATTCCTGCCGCTCTATCAATTGCAGTCCAACGCAGATATAGTTTAATATCATCCATTGAACTCGATGTCAAAATTTTATCCATTGCCATCATATAATTTGGCTGCATTACAATAACTTTTTCTAAATTATCTATGCCTAAACCTTTAAAATAAGTGTCCCAATTAATTGAAGGTGATAGCTCAGTCAACTCAGTCATTGTTTTAGGGTTGTACATTTTTCTTGTATCTCTAGACTCCTCTTTTGTGAATCTTGGTTCCGCTAAATTATATTCATATTGAAATATTTTATCTGCATTCGCAGTCGCAACTTCTTCCGAATCTCCAAAAAACTGTAGCATTCGTGCAATATGAGCAATATACTTTGTGCGCTTTTCTTTCGTATCTTCATCCTGATCAACATAATAATCACGAGATAATCCTAAACCTGCTGGTGTCACGTATCCAGCATTCATTTTACTATCTTTTAAATCGTTAAAAACTGCAAAATTAAAAAACCCTGCACCTCCGTATGGTGCCATTTCTACTAATAAATTTTGTAGCTCATCTAAATTAGTTACTGCATCAATCTTAGCTAAAAATGGTTGAATAGGCGCTATTCCTTGCTCATTTCGAGCCACCGTATCCATAATTGTTTCGTAAAAGTTTACTGCTTTCTTTTGATCAGATTCTAGTGTCAAGTTCCCTTCCGCATCTTTTAGTTTAGGAAATTTATCTTCTGCAATTGCCTCATTTAAGATTGTTAAAACATCTAAATCTGTTTTTTTTCTTAGTTCGTTAAAAGCTCCCCAAGATGTTCTGTCTGCAGGAATCTCAGTTTTATCTAGCCAAGTACCGTTAACATGTCTGAAAAAATCATCGTTTGGACGTATTGTGTTGTCCATATTTTCAACAATAATTCCAGGAATTTTCTCTTCAGTTTGCTTTTCACTTTTACAAGAAACTAGGACAGTTAATACTGCTACTAGATTAAAAAGTAAAAACTTTTTTATTGTAATTTTCATAATGGTTGATTGTTAGTTTATTAATTAATTTTAAGAACGATAAAATAACGATTTTTTAAGTTAATTCCGCTTAAAAAAATGTTAAGATTCATTATATATTATTTCTAAAATATTTGGTTTAAAATAATTAGGGCCTTTCATTACTTTTCCGTCTTCTCTGTATATAGGTTTTCCATTTGCGCCTAATTTACTCATATTACTTCGCTGAATTTCATTAAAGACCTCTTCAATTTTATATTGCATTCCGTGTTCTAATATTGTACCACATAAAATATAGAGCATATCACCCAGCGCATCAGCCACTTCAACAATATCGTTATTTTTTGCTGCTTCTAAATATTCTTCATTTTCTTCCGCCATTAAATCAAATCGTAGTTTTAATTTGGCATCATTTAAATTTGCTATTGGTGTATGCTGAATTCCGAGCCCAAATGCTTCATGAAATTCTTGTACTGCTTTTAACTTATTTTTCATTGTTTTAATTTATAAAAATTTATGAAGTAATGATGATGGTACTATTTTTAAAATCATCGCTATGAGCCTCCATCTTTTTGTGATATACGCTTTCTTTTTTTTTCTTTTAATCGCTGTATAAATTTGTTTGGTTGCTTTTTCTGTTGTTGACATCCAAAACGTTTTACCAAGAGCCATTGAAGTATCAACAAATCCCGGCTGAATATCAGTTACCACAATATTAGATTTGCTTCTTTTACCTTTTAACCAAAGAGATTCCAAATAATTCGCTTGAAACGCTTTTGAGGCAAAATAAGCTGGCACATGCCTATTCCCCCTAATAGATGCAATGGATGAAATACCAACTAAATGTCCAAATCCTTGTTTCCTAAATAAATTATATGCTAAACCATAAATTTTAGTAGCAGCAATAATATTAGTTTGTAAAGTTGGTAATTCTACTTCCCATTCTAATTTATAATTTGGTTCGCCCACACCTGAGCTATAAACTAGTAAGTCAATTGTTTCTAATTCTTCTTTTACCTCCTTAAACAAGGTTTCACAAGAATCAATATTTGTAACATCATGAACCTTTATAATGTAATTATTTGGATTTAAATTTTTAATTTCTTGCAACAATTTTTTACGTCGACCAGTAATCACTACTTTATAATTATCAGCTACTAACAATTTGGCTAATTCCTTCCCTATTCCGGAAGTTGCTCCAATAATTAATGCGTTTTTCATAATTTAACCAAATTTGGAATTAAAATTTATGTATTTTTGATGCTAAATATACACATTAAATATGTTTAGTAAAGGACAACTAATTTTTGCGGCTTTTTTTGTAATTGCATTTACACTTTTAATGATTTGGAGTTATCGAAAAGATATTAAAATTCATAAAAAGCATTATAAAAACACATTTATTATAATTATTGCGGCTTTTTTAACCATTGCAATTTTTACTTTAATTACTTTTTCTCTTCATTAAAAAAACTGCTCACAATTAACATTACGTCAACCATAAGCAGCTTTTTATTAGTAATTTAAATTTAATTCACATCGGGTAATGTGGTATACATTTTCGCATATTCGAGCATTTGCTCACTAAAACTATCTGGTTGCGTAATTTTGATATCTATAATATTTCCTTCTAAATCTTTTTCAGGAACTAAAACAGGATTCACAAACCCGCTGTAAGGAGCCGATTTAAATTTACTATTACGATCTAGCACCTCCTTATGAATATCTTGATCTACTTTTACACCATATGTTTCAACCAATGCTTTTCCAGCTTCAAAATCTCCTTCAGATTTAATGCGTTGAATTTCTCTTAACAATTCACCAAAAAGGACTCTTAATTTTACATAATCTCTAATAACAAAATAGGTTTTGCTATCTCTCATTACTTTTTCAATTACGTTTTCTTTCGCTCCTTTTTCAAAAGCCCAGGCAGCAACTAACTGTCTGTTTCTCATATGAGATTCTTCAACATCATCACCTAAATTTAAACGAATTAATTGGGTTAATAAACCATTTCTAATATAACCATCGTAAGCTGCTTTTCCAATTCCTTCAGCATTTGGAGAAATTTTCATTTCTACTAATTTTTCAGAAGGTAGATAATACAACCCTACTAAATCTGCACGAGCTTCTTCTAAAGTTGAAGCATAATTTTTAAGTGTTTCTTTAGGCTGCCCAATACCTGGATTGATAAGCCCACTGGCATGTCCAATAACTTCGTGCAACGACGTATGCAATTTACCTACTAATTGTCCATATTCTGTCTCGGCTTTAATTTCTGCCTCGTCATAGGCAAATTCTTTTAATTTTTCAGTTCCGCCTGCATTGTTATAAGCATGAATAATATTTCCTAATGATACTGATTTTGACCCATGATTTTGACGAATCCAATTGTTATTTGGTAAATTAACACCAATTGGTGTAGCTGGTGAAGAATCCCCAGATTCTGAAGCAACGTTAACCGTTTTGTATGAAACTCCAACTACATTTTTCTTCTTATGCTCCTCCATTAAAGGTGAATTATCTTCAAACCATTGTGCGTTTTCAGAAACAACGGCCATTTTTTTAGACATATCAAAATCTTTAATTTGAACAAGTGACTCATAAGAGCCTCTAAAGGCTTTCGGATCGTTATACACTTCTATAAATCCATTTATATAGTCAATATCGCCTTCAGTATTTGTTGCCCAGGCAATATTATATTGATCCCAAGTTTCTAAATTTCCTGTTTGATAATATTGAATTAATAATTTTAAAGCTTCAGCTTGTTTTTCATTCTCTGCTACACTAGCTGCTTTCTCCAACCAAAACAAAATTTTTTCAATTGATTTACCATACATTCCATCTACTTTCCATACTTTTTCTTCAATAGTGCCATCTTCATTTTTAACTAATTTAGAATTTAAACCATATTCAATAGGTGTTTCATCACTTTTATCAATTTTTGAAGCATAAAAAGCGTCAACTTCTTCAGCAGTTATATTTGGTGAATAAAAATTAACTGCAGATCCTGCTAACAAACCTTTAGATGCATCTAAATTTACTTTTTTAGAATCAGCATCATTAAAAATAGCGTCAAAAGCATCCATATTCAGTTTTGCACCTGTTTCATTCAACAACATTGTTAAATAATCTTTCGAAAATTCTGGCTTAAATTTAGCAGTTGAATAGTGATGGTGGATACCGTTTGAAAACCAAACTCTTTTTAGATAAGTTTCAAAACCTTTCCATTCATCAGTAGTTTTATCTCCTTTAAAATTTTGATAAACCTGCTCAAAAGAACGTCTAATTTGTAAATTATATCGATAGTTTTGGTCATAAATAATATCCCGGCCAGCCATACCTGCTTCAGATAAATAATATACAAGTTTCTTTTGTTTTAAAGTAAGTTCATCAAACCCCGGAATTTGATATCTGAGAATTTTAATATCTGCAAATTGTTCCACAACATAATTAAATTCTGCAGTATTTTCTTTTTCAAGTGTTTCTTTATGATTGTTTTCACAAGATAATAAAACTGTCAAACCAAACAGTATCGGTAATAAATATTTAATCTTCATTTTAAGGTATATTTAATGTGTTCTCAAATTTAATGATTTTGCATTTAATTATTCCTTAAATTAGCAATAGACTAACTTTAAATTTGTTACCTATGAAACTTATAAAATATATTTTCTTTTTAGTATTGATTTTTATTATTGGAATTTCATTTTATATAGCGACTCTTGACGGAAATTACGATATAAGTAAATCACGTATCATCAAAGCTCCTATTGAAGTTGTTTTTAATGAAGTAAATGATTTTAAAAGTTGGGAAAAATGGGGTCCTTGGTATGAACTAGATTCTACCATTATAGCTTCCTTCCCTGAAAAAACAAGTGGTATTGGCGCTTCATATACATGGACAGGCACTGATGGAATTGGCTCAATGGAAACATTATCTCTTATTCCAAATAAAGAAATTATTCAACAAATTGATTTTGGAACTGGAACAAAACCTGAGGTTTATTGGAAATTTAATACAATTGACGATACCACCGAGGTTATTTGGGGTATGCGAGGAAAAAGCGAATTTACTGAAAAGGCCTATTGGTTAACGCAAGGAGGCATAGAAAAAAACATGGAACCAATGTACGAAAGAGGTCTTGAATTATTAGAGCAACACCTATTAAAAGAACTTGAAAAACATACTATTGAAACTAAAGGTATTGTGGATTATGGAGGTGGATATTATTTATACTTAACAACCTCTTGTAAAGTTCAAGAACAAAATAAAAAAATGGGTGAAATGTTTCCAATAATTAAAGATTATATGACTGAAAATAACATTGAAACCAACGGTAAACCATTTACTTTAACACATAAATGGGACGAAATTAATAATACCACTATGTTCTCTACTTGTATTCCTGTAAAGGAGCGAATTGTTACAACAAGAAATGTTTTAACTGGCTTTTTAGCCCCTCAAAAAACATTTAAAACAACACTTACAGGTGATTCAAAATTTTCAGTTAAAGCTTGGGAAGTAGCTTTTAAAACTATAAAGGAAAAAGGTTTAACAGAAAAAAATGGAGGAGAACCTTTTGAAGTTTATACTATAAATTCAAACGACATATCGAACCCTTCAAAATGGGTCACTGAAATTTACATTCCTATAAATTAAACTTAACTTTAGACAACCAAAAAAAAATGGCTTATAAGCCGTTTTTTTTTGGTTGATAGTTACACTTGCTTATATCTAAAACAATCTACAATATGATCATTTACCATTCCGGTAGCTTGCATGTGCGCATAAATTACAGTTGACCCTACAAATTTAAATCCACGTTTTTTTAAATCTTTTGAAATACACTCAGAAAGTTCTGTATTTGATGGTAAGTCACCTACATCTTTCCAGCTATTCTTTATGGGTTTTCCTTCTGTAAACTTCCAAATATAATTTGAAAAAGATCCAAATTCCTCTTTCACTTTTATAAAAGCAGCAGCATTGGAAATGGTTGCTTTTATTTTTAATTTGTTTCTAATTATTCCTGCATTTTGAATTAATTCATCAAATTTAGCCTCATTATATAGTGCTATTTTTTTGTAATTAAAATTATCAAATGCCTTCATAAAATTTTCTCGTTTACGTAAAATTGTAATCCAACTTAGCCCAGCCTGAAACGTTTCTAGAATTAAAAATTCAAATAATTTAGCATCATTATATATTGGAACTCCCCACTCTTTATCATGATATTCAATATAAAGTGGATCATTTCCGCACCAATCACAACGCCTTAAATTATCCATAAAAATTTAATAACCAGATGCTTGCCCATCTTTTCTAGATTCTGAAGCACCAAAATACACTTTGTTTATTTCATCCCACATAATCGCTTGGTATCCTCCATAACTTCCCAATTCAAAACCAACTTTATGTCCTTTGCTCATTAAAGCTCTTATGGTTTGATAATCAATACCTGATTCCAGCACTAGTTGACCTCCATCAGTCATTTTACCACCCGTTGGTTCCGAAGATCCATTGTGTTGCATTCTAGGTGCATCACCAGCTTCTTGTAGGTTCATTTCAAAATCAATTAAATTGATTACAATTTGAGCATGACCTTGAGGCTGCATTGCTCCTCCCATTAAGCCGAAACTCACCCACGGCTTGCCATTTTTGGTGATAAATGCTGGTATTATTGTATGAAAAGGTCTCTTTTTAGGTTCAATAACGTTTAAATGCCCTTCTTCTAATGAAAATAATTCTCCTCTATCTTGCAGCATGAATCCTAATTTAGGAGGCACCATTCCAGAGCCCATACCTCTATAGTTACTTTGTATAAGAGAAACCATATTTCCAAACTTATCAGCAACGGTCATATAAATTGTATTTCCTTGTTCGAGCTCTCCAGCATCATAACTTCTTGCAGCTCTATTTGGATTAATTAATTTTCTGCGTTCGTTTGCATATTCTTTGGAAATTAGTTGCTCTACCGGAAGCTTATTAAAAGCAGGATCAGCATAATACTTAGCTCTATCTTCAAACGCTAATTTTTTAGCTTCTGTAAAATGATGAATGTATTCTGCGCTTCCAAATCCCATTTCTTTTACATTATAACCTTCCATAATGTTTAGTATTTGAAGTGCAGCAGTACCTTGTCCGTTTGGAGGTAATTCCCAAACATCATATCCTCTATAATTCGATGAAATTGGCTCTACCCATTCTGACGTATGATTTGCTAAATCCTTAACTGAAAGAAAACCTCCTTGCTCTTGAATAAAATTTGCAATTGTTTTAGCAACTTCCCCTTTGTAAAAAGCATCTCTACCTCCTTTTCCAATTTTATCATAAGTGTTGGCCAAATATGGATTTTTAAAAACTGACCCTTTGTTTAAAGAGTTTCCATTTGGCATGTAGGTATCAGCAAAATTTGGATACTCTTTAAATCTTCGTGACGTACCCGTTAAATAATAGCCTATTAATTCAGTTACAGGAAATCCATTATTTGCATAATCAATTGCTGGTTTCAGTATTTGCTCCATATCTAAAGTTCCAAATTTACCGTGCATTTCAAACCAACCATCTACACAACCTGGAACTGAAACAGGTAATGGGCCAAAAGAAGGAATTTTGGTCATCTTTTTATCTTTAAAATATTGAAGAGTCAGCTTTTCAGGTGAACGTCCACTCGCATTTAATCCATACAATTTTTGATCCTTTGCACTCCAAATTATAGCAAACAAATCACCTCCAATTCCAGAACCAGTTGGTTCCATTAAACCCAATGCAGCATTCGCAGCAATTGCAGCATCAATTGCATTTCCTCCTTGTTTTAAAATATCAATTCCTATTTGAGTTGCTAAAGGATGACTTGTTGCAACCATTCCGTTTTGCGAAATTACTTCTGAACGGGTTGCGAATTTACCTCCATTCACTCTATCTTGAGCATACGTCTGTAGCGAAATTAAAGTTATAAAAATTACTAAAAATTGTTTCATTTGTTAAGTATATTTAATGATTTATCACAAAACTAATGTAATTATTTAAAAGTTAGAATATTAAATTCATAAATTTGGAATACTAATTGTTACATTTAATGAAACTAAAATTATGAAAACTTTACTAAGCACTGTTTTAATTTTTCTATTGATAATTAGCTGTAATTCATTTCTTAATACAACTTCAACTACTAAAGATCCCTTACCTGAGCATGCGGTTAGAATTGCGAATGATAGTTTAGAATATGAAATTCTAATTATTGATATTGGATTTGAAGCTTATTTAAATTCAATAGCAAGGCCCGCTAGTTTTTATTCCCAGCAATATTATGAAACTAGAAATAGATTGTACGTTACTGAATGGAATATTAGATTTCAAAATCCAGGAAACTATGACACTTCTATTTATGAAAATAGAATAGATTATAATTTTACTATTGATTATGGTTTAGATGTTAATTATAAACTTTACAATTACTTTAAGTTTGTTGAGTACAAATACAATCAGAAATTTTAATAAAAAAAGCCTCCAAAATGGAGGCTTTTTTTAATCTGAATAATTCTTTTAATTTATAATTTAGGTCCTGCTGCTACAAGTGCTTTACCTTCATCATTATCTGTATATTTTTCGAAATTTTTAATGAACAAATTCGCCAATTTAGCTGCTCTTTTATCCCATTCAGATGCATCTTTATAAGTATCTCTTGGATCTAAAATATCATCATGTACTTCATTCAATGAAGTTGGAACTTCTAAATTAAATACAGGTATTATTTTAGTCGCTGCTTTTTCAATGGAACCATCTAAAATTCTATCGATAATTGCTCTTGTATCTTGTATTGAAATACGTTTTCCTGTACCATTCCAACCGGTGTTTACTAAATAAGCTGTTGCATTGTGTGCTTCCATTTTCTTTACCAATTCTTCACCATATTGAGTTGGGTGCAATGATAAAAATGCTTCACCAAAACAAGCTGAAAAAGTTGGTGTAGGCTCAGTAACTCCTCTTTCTGTACCAGCTAATTTAGCAGTAAAACCAGATAAAAAGTGATATTTAGTTTGTTCAGGTGTCAATTTAGAAACTGGAGGCATTACACCAAAAGCATCTGCTGTTAAGAAAATAACTTTTGAAGCGTGACCTGCTTTTGAAACTGGCTTTACAATATTTTCAATATGATAAATTGGGTAAGAAACTCGTGTATTTTGTGTAACTGAACCATCTGTAAAATCAATTTTACCTTTTTTATCAACGGTTACATTTTCTAACAATGCATCTTTTTTAATTGCTCCAAAAATATCTGGCTCTGCTTCAGGATCTAAATCAATCGTTTTTGCATAACATCCACCTTCAAAATTAAAAATTCCTTGATCATCCCAACCGTGTTCATCATCTCCTATTAATTCTCGTTTAGGATCTGTAGATAATGTTGTTTTTCCAGTACCTGATAATCCAAAGAAAATTGCAACATCACCATCTTTCCCTTTGTTTGCAGAACAATGCATTGCAGCCATTCCTTTTAATGGAAGATAATAATTCATCATAGCAAACATACCTTTTTTCATTTCACCACCATACCAAGAACCGCCAATAACTTGCATTTTTTCAGATAAATTAAACACCGTAAAAACTTCTGAATTTAACCCGTGTTCTTTCCATTTCGTATTTGTTGTTCTAGAACCATTTAACACTACAAAGTCTGGCTCTCCATAATTGATCAATTCTTCTTCTGTTGGTCGAATAAACATGTTTTTAACAAAATGTGCTTGCCAAGCAACTTCAACTATAAAGCGAACTTTTAATCGAGTATCTGCATTAGCTCCACAATACGTATCTACCACATATAATTTTTTGTCTGATAATTCAGTAAGAACCGTTTCTTTTAAATCAGTCCAAATTTCTTGTGTAATTGGCTTATTATCATTTTGTGCTTTATCTGAAGTCCACCAAATAGTATCTTCAGTAATTGCATCTTTTACAATATATTTATCTTTTGGAGATCTACCTGTAAATTTACCTGTCATTACATTAACTGCTCCTAATTCAGTTAAGAAACCTCTTTCATAACCTTCTAAAGAAGCATCAAGTTCATCTTTATATAAACTATCGTATGAAGGATTATAAATTACACTTTTAGTATTTTTAATCCCTAAACTATTTAATGCCGTAAGTATTGATTTTTTAGTATTTTCCATTACTTAATTTTATCTTTAATAATTAATTTATATTTTATTTAAACAAATTTACACTTTATTAATTTGTAACATTCATGACATTTATCAGTAAATTTAGTTATTTACTAAAACGTTTGAAAATTCATAAACCACTTTATAACAACTAAATACACCATAAAAAGAAATCATTCTTAAAAACGAAAACGTTTT
Organism: Lutibacter sp.; assembly: GCF_013041805.1. Classification (GTDB taxonomy): domain Bacteria; phylum Bacteroidota; class Bacteroidia; order Flavobacteriales; family Flavobacteriaceae; genus Lutibacter. Next base: position 5,366 of record NZ_JABDRI010000051.1, on the reverse strand, counting down.
CGTTGCTAGTTAAAAAAAACGATTTTTTTTAAATATTTGGCAAAGATAAATTTTATTTAAACATTTCAATCTCTTTTTTAGCTGATTTATAAAAAAATATACTATTTATTAGGTGCCTTTTTAAAAAATACCATAGCCATCTTCAACCAACCTAAAACAAATAATAAGCCTCCTAAAGGTGTAATAAACCAAATACTTTTAGCATTTACCCCAAAAGTAATTACATATATTGATCCTGAAAAAAATAAAATACCGCTAAAAAATAAATAGCTAATTATATTTTTAGATTTTGCACTAAACTTTGGATAGGTATTAACAACTAATAAAACTAGCACGTGATACATTTGATATCTTACTGCTGTTTCGAAACTTTTTAAGGCACTTTCATCTAAAATTTCTTTTAATGCATGAGCACCAAAAGCCCCCAATAAAATAGTAATTGCTCCTAATAGAGAGGTAATAACTAAGTTCTTATTCATTTTTACTTAAATTTTAGTTACAAACATAAAAATTAATCATGTATAGTTCATAAATAATTTATATATTTCACTAAATAAAAAATATGAAAAATCATTCAAACTCTTTAGTGACTCTATTAACGGCTAGTTTAATTCACCGGATTCACATTGCTAAAACTTTATTAGCTAGCCACGAAATTGAAAGTTATATTGTTGATGAAAATATTACAACAACTATTGGAACTGCCTTTGTTGAAGGCTATAAATTGAAAGTTGATCGTTCAGATTTCATAAAAGCAAAAAAAATACTAGATGATGTAAATTTAGAAGACAATTAATTAAATTTATTTTAAAAACCATCTATTTAATTCGTATTTTCGTAGACCTCTAAATTTACTTAATGAATACGAAAATGAGAAAAATATTGCTAATTGGTGCTGGTCAATCATCTTCTTCCTTAATTACCTATTTACTTCAAAAATCTTTTAAAGAAAATTTACATTTAACAGTGGCTGATGTTTCTTTAAAACACGTTCAAACTATTCTAAACAATCATGAAAATAGTTCATCATTATTATTAGATATTTTTAACGAAGTTGAAAGAAAAAAAGCAATTAAAAATTCAGATATTGTTATCTCTATGCTTCCTGCTCATTTGCACTTAAATGTTGCGAAAGATTGCTTGTTATTTGGAAAAAATATGGTAACCGCTTCTTACATATCAAAAGAAATGAAAGCGTTAAATGAATATGTAGTTGAAAAGAACTTAATTTTCATGAATGAAATTGGATTAGACCCTGGCATTGACCATATGAGTGCTATGCAAGTAATTGATTCTATTCGAGATAAAGGAGGTGAAATGTTACTTTTTGAATCATTTACAGGTGGCTTAGTAGCTCCCGAAAGCGATACCAATTTATGGAATTATAAATTTACATGGAATCCAAGAAATGTTGTTTTAGCTGGACAAGGTGGTGCTGCAAAATTTCTACAAGAAGGTAAATACAAATATATTCCCTACCACAAATTATTTAGAAGAACAGAAATATTAAATATTGATGGATATGGAAAATTTGAAGGCTATGCAAACAGAGATTCTTTGAAATACAAAAATATATATGGCCTAGATGATATTTTAACTTTGTATAGAGGAACTATAAGACGTGTTGGCTATTCTAGAGCTTGGAATATTTTTGTTCAATTAGGAATGACTGATGACAGCTATACCATTGAAGATTCTGAACATATGAGCTATAGAGATTTTACCAATTCATTTTTAGCCTATAACACAAATGATTCTGTCGAATTAAAATTACGACATTATCTAAAAATTGATCAGGATGATATTATTTGGGAGAAATTACTAGAATTAAATATATTTAATCCTACCAAAAAGGTTGAACTAGTAAATGCTACCCCAGCTCAAATACTTGAAAAAATATTAAAAGATAGTTGGACATTAGAAGAAGATGATAAAGACATGATTGTTATGCAGCATCAATTTGGGTTTGAACTTGCTGGTGAAAAGCATCAAATTGAAAGTAGTATGGTATGTATTGGGGACAATCAAACTTATACTGCTATGGCAAAAACAGTGGGTTTACCAGTTGCAATTGCTACGTTAAAAATCCTAAATGGTGAAATTAAAACACCTGGTGTTCAACTTCCAATAAGTAAAGAAGTTTACGAACCTATTTTAAAAGAACTAGAGGAGAACGGCATTATTTTTAAAGAAAAAAACTTGCCATATTTAGGGTATAACCCTGATGAAAAAATTTGGTAACTCATTTTACTAAACTAGTAAAGGATTTTGATATACGATTACATTTTTAAATAGAAATCCTTTACTAGTTTTATATACTCTCTTGTATGTGTGTGTCTTTCAATTTCTATAATTAATTCTGATTCTTCAATTGTCGTTTTTTCTGAAAATGAAAATTGCACTAAACTTCTTTTTATTGCAGAATTTATTGTTCCTTTAACTCTTGTCAACCTATTTAAAAACAAGCTATTTTTACTTGCTAATTCTATAAATTTCGCCTCTTCATCAAAAGGAATAATAAAAGCACAACTTCCTGTTTTAGCTAATAATTTAGAAACATTTTTTAATAAAGCTGCGTATGGTAAGCTCTCAACGTGACGAGCCATTGCTCTTTCTTTTGTCAACTCTTTGTACGTAGAAGTGTAAAATGGAGGGTTTGAAACAATTAAATCGTAAGTTTCATCAATTTCCTCAGTAAATTCTTGTAACGAGGCGTGATAACAAAATAATCGATCTCCCCAATCGCTATTTTCAAAATTATCAACCGATTGCTCATACGCTTCATCATTTAACTCAATACCGTCTATGAGTTCTGCATTGCTTCTTTGCGCTAGCATTAAGGCAATTAAACCGGTTCCAGTACCAATATCCAAGACACTAAACGGATTTAAATCTAAACTAACCCAAGCCCCCAATAAAACACCATCCGTTCCTACTTTCATAGCTGTTTTATCTTGTTGAATGCTAAACTGTTTAAACTGAAAGGATTTACTCATTAAATAATATTTTTCTAATTAAAATAGGGTTAAGCTTATTCACTTAGTTTCTGTTCAATATTTTTAATGATGTCTAGATATTGCTCAAAACTCACTTTTTTTGCAATAAAATTTTTATTCTCATCTAACAAATAAAGAACAGGTGTTTGATGCACATTATAAAGTGTTTGAAAATCAACCTCTTCTTTGGTATAATTACCTGTAACAACATCTGACGGATAGGTATGAATCCAATCTTTTAGTTCTTCCTTTTCTATAAACTGCTTCCATTGATCTTTTAAATCTACATTGATATTTACAGCTAAAATTTTAATGTTTTTTTTCTTCCAAGATTGAGTATATATTTTATTTATTTTTGGAAGCTCTGTTTTACAATGTCCACAACTAGGGTCCCAAAAAACTAACACTATATAAGATGCATTTATATCATATAAGTCAATTCTTTTATCCAACATAGTTTTTAAAAATAAATTTGGAGCACGATTACCAATAAGATTACCTTTTAAGTCTATGTAAATATCACGAATAGACAATCTTTGTGGTTCTTTTAACCAAGAGTAGGTTTTATTGTTAAAATATTTCTGATAAATATTAACAAAAACTCTATCAAGCCCCATAATTTTTGGTGCTGCATAGGTGTTCAAAAAATAAAAGCTTAAATACGAGAACATTTCGTTTTCTTTTGATCCAGTACTTTCTAAAATTTTAAAAACCTCTGGAGTAATATCTTCAGAAGTTTGATTTACTAATGAAGTAAAATAGGTTCCTATCTTTTTTTCTAAGAAAGGATTTCTTAGCAATCTTTCATCACTAAAATCAATTCCTTCAAAAAAATTGTTTTTTAGATAATTTAAACTGTCCATTTTATTTTTTAGCAACACAGAACTATCGACAGTTTCAAAATAAGAATCTATAGAGTATGAAAGTTTATACAACAATGAAATCACATTTTCTGGGTACTTGTTTATATAATCATTTTTATAGCTACTTATTTCTTTTTGAATGGTTGCCATTTTATTATGAATAAGTACACTATCATTTTTTGTTTTTTGATTTGCAAGAGAACTATTTAAAGTATCTAATTTTGAAAATCTATTTTTTAAAAACCTATTAAATTGCAAAAAGTCTTGATTTGTTTTTGAGTTCGAAACTGTATTTTTTAATGGATTTTTAAGGTCAATGTCCATTGAAAAATGTTGATTTTTATCCATTATAAATTCGGTTACAATACTTTTATTACTATCAACCAATAAATAAATTCCTTCAGTATATTTTTTATCTTTTTTAAATACAATACTACCTTTATTTGAAGCATTTACCGAATCTAATAAAACTGTATATTTTCCATAGTAACCAGCTAAATAGTATCTATTATTACTAAACTCTGAAGCTATAAATTCTAAGTGAGATTTTGTCGAGTTTAAGGCAGGTTGAGCCCATAAAACAAGAGATGAAAAAATATTTAAAAAAATTACCAAAAAATATTTCATGGATTTATAGTTATTATTTTTTAGAGTCACTGAATTATCATAATGACAAATATAAAACTGTTTTCTGAAATAGGTAAAAGTATTTAATATCACTATTATAAAAATAACTTAGTTTTGGCCATACTCTGCTATTTTTTAATAAAAGTCATTACTTCAGAAAATGCAAGTATTAATTCAACAGTTATAAAAAGTCCAAAACTTTTAACTCTGCACATAAATAGTTTCTTATTAGAAATTGAAAGAAAATTTATTAATTTATTGATTTAACTTAGTAAATAGAGGCATAAAACATAAATAGTGAAATATGATATTTTTAAAAAGAATGCTAATAGTCTGAAAATTAAAATTATATTAATTTTTTTTAGACATTTTTTATTATATTTGTATATAATGACATGATTTATCCCCTCGTAATACAATAAATCATTAAACCTCGTTGCGCTATGTATAGTAATACCTTTTTATCACTAAGAAGAGTAATTTCTTTGTTTTTAATATTATTAATTTCTACAACTTTATATTCAAATTCCTTTGAAAATAAGTTAGATAATAACAGTATACTTGAAAGATCTGATGCAGATAATCCATCTTTTTCACCTCTGACTGGTCATGCTGGAACAATTGTAACTATTACTGATTTAGCTGGGACTTTTACAGCAATACCTTTGTCTACAGTTACACTTAACGGAGTTCCAATTAGCCCCTCAAATGTTACTTTTATATCAAGTACAGAACTAAATGTAATAATTCCATGTGGCTCCACATCTGGTCCATTGGCAGTTGATGGAGGTATTCCTTCAGTTCTTGATTTTCAATATATAGCTCCTTCTGTTGATCCTTTAGTTGATCAAACATATTGCGTAAGTGAAACTGCTTTCCC
>NZ_JABDRI010000037.1 GCF_013041805.1 Lutibacter sp. | reverse complement strand
AACCAACCCTCACGATCCAAACTCCTATATTGAATAGCTTCAGAAATATGTGCTGTAGAAATTTCCTCCACATTTTCAAGATCTGCTATAGTTCTAGAAACTTTTAAAATTCTGTCATACGCTCTGGCGGATAAATTTAGGCGCTCCATTGCAGTTTTTAGAAGTGTTTTACTTTCTTCATTTAATACACAAAATTTTCGAATATGTTTTACCGTCATTTGCGCATTGTAGTGCGTGTTTTTAATGTCCTTAAATCTAAGAGATTGTTTTTCTCTCGCTTTTGTAACACGTTCTCTAATTAGTTTACTTGGTTCTGCAAGTTGCTCTTCTGAAAGTTTTTCAAACGGAACAGGTGTTACTTCTATATGAATATCAATTCTATCTAACAGCGGACCAGAAATTTTACTTAAATAGCGTTGCATTTCAGCAGGTGATGAGGTAACCGGAGCATCAGGGTCATTAAAGTAACCACTAGGACTTGGATTCATACTTGCCACTAACATAAAGCTGCTTGGATACGTTACAGAAAATTTTGCTCTAGAAATGGTAACTTCTCTGTCTTCCAAAGGTTGTCGCATTACTTCTAAAACAGTTCGCTTAAACTCGGGTAATTCGTCTAAAAATAAAACGCCATTATGTGACAATGAAATTTCTCCTGGCTGTGGATATTGTCCGCCTCCGACAAGGGCTACATCTGAAATAGTGTGGTGAGGTGCTCTAAAGGGACGTTGTCCCATTAAACCAGTATCTTTTACTCTACCAACAACTGAATGTATTTTTGTGGTTTCCAATGCTTCTTGCAAGGTCATTGGAGGTAAAATTGAAGGTAATCGTTTGCTGAGCATGGTTTTTCCACTTCCTGGAGGTCCTATTAAAATAATGTTATGACCACCTGCTGCAGCAATTTCCATGGAACGTTTTACAGATTCTTGTCCTTTTACATCTGCAAAGTCAAATTCGGGATTGTCTAAATTTTTATAAAACTCCGTTCGAGTATCTATAATAGTCCTTTCTAGTGCTGTTTTTTTATCAAAAAAATTGATTACGTCTATAATGTTCTCTACACCATAAACTTCTAAATCATTAACAATGGCGGCTTCTTTAGCATTTTGTTTCGGTAGAATAAATCCTTTAAAGCCTTCTTCTCTTGCTTTTATTGCAATGGGTAATGCCCCTTTTATAGGTTGTAAACTTCCATCTAACGAAAGTTCTCCCATAATTAAATAATCTCCAATATTTTCTGATTGTATTTGGTTTGAGGCAGCTAAAACTCCAATGGCTAAAGTTAGGTCGTAAGCTGAACCTTCTTTACGCATATCTGCAGGCGCCATATTAATAGTAATTTTTTTACCTGGAAGTTTGTAGCCGTTATTATTAAGCGCAGCTGAAATTCTGTAGCTACTCTCTTTTATGGCATTATCGGGCAGGCCCACTAAATGATATCCAATGCCTTTATCAATATTTACTTCAACAATAATAGTAGTGGCTTCAACGCCGAAGACAGCGCTGCCAAAAATTTTCACTAGCATATTTTTTTCTTTTTTTTCTTAAAACTTTACGAACATCTTTTTTGTTGAATCGCGTTCAACTAACTTAGTTTTAATGATCTCAGTTTTAATATTTTCAAATTCAATTTTTCCTTCAATTTTATCAATCAATCTATTGGCCGCAACTTCACCAGTTGTATGAGCAAAACGATTAACACTTGTTAAAGGCGGACTACTATATCTTGATAAAATACCATTTGTAAACCCAACAATAGCGATATCTTCAGGAATTTGTATTCCTCTAGCGTTTAAAACTTGCGTAGCAATTGCCCCTGAAATTTCATCAATTGTAAAAATAGCGTCAACGTTATTAGTATCAAGCATGTGGTTAATACGTTCTTTTAGATTGGTTTCATCTTCTAACCTAATAATTAAATTTTCATTAGGTTCAATTCCATATTTTGTAAGGGCTTTTAAATAGCCTTTAACTCTAAACTTATTTATTTTTAAGCCTTCTGAAGTAGTAATTAATGCAATAATCTTGCATTCAGATCGCATTAAAAATCGTGTAGCTTTATAAGCACTTTTTATATTGTCAGTAACTACTTTATCACAATGTATATTTTTGTGAACACGGTCATAAAGCACTATCGGAGTTCCTTCTTCTATAATATTGTGAAAATGGTCGAAGTTTTTAGTTTTTAAGGTTTCAACTGAAAGGCAAGCAATAAATCCATCAATGGTTCCGTTTGAAAGCATTTCCATAGTATCAACCTCTTTTTTGTGAGATTCATTGGTAATGCAGGTAATAATGTTATACCCTCGTTCAGTAGTTGCCTTTTCTATGCCTCGTAAAGCTCGTGCAAAATAATAATTTAAAATATTAGGGATAATAATTCCAATAGTTTTTGTTTTTTTATTTTGTAAACTTAAGGCTAAGGTATTTGGTTTGTATTTATGCAATTTCGCATAATCTTTAATCTTTTTTTTAGTTTCATCACTAATTTCATAGCTATCATTTAAAGCTTTAGAAACTGTTGATATAGAGACGGATAATGCTTTCGCAATTTGTTTTATGGTAATTCTTTTATTCATCTTTTGGTTGAATAATTAATTTGGTTGAAACACTTATAATTTCCTCTTTATTCATTTTCATTTTTCTAAACTCTCCATTGTTGAACATTTCAGCTTGATCTTTATAGAAATTACTGAAAGGATTTCCAGATTGTCCAGTAGGTAAAATGCTAATACTATTTTCAACATCTGAAAAGTCAATAACTCTTCTAGTTGAAGGCCCATCGGTTACCTTATATAATCCGGTATTATCGTATTCGTAGCCTCTATTGTTAATTACTTCTCTAGCCCCATTTATTGGAAATGGACCTACATTAAAGTAACTTTTTAATGCATCTACAGTTCCTAAAGGATGCTCATGCTCTAAGGTATGAACTTTTCCCCAATTCCAAGTTGTCATATCACTTCCCAATTGCTTTTCGAGTGATGTTACAGTTTCAATTAATACGCTTGAAAGAATAGCTTTTTTATCTTCTATTTTATCAGAAGTATGTACGTTATTCCACCAAATTGAAGTGTCTTTTTTTAGTTGGTTTGCAATGGCTCTTTTAGATAAATGTGTATCTAAAAATTGTTTAAATAATTCTTCACCTAGTTCATCTTCATAAGTGTTTTTTAAATAAAGATAAATAAGTTTGTTATAAATAGTTGGGGCGATAGCATCTAATGTATTTGACCCATCCCATAGCTGAAGAATTTCAAGTGCTTTTTGCTCTTTTTCGTTGAATGTGCTATTGGCTAAAGTTGATGTAAACTCTTTTATAATACTTGGTGAAACAGATGAGGTAACATCATTAATCATTTCAGCAATGGATTCTTTATCCCAATCATTTTTTGGTTCTAATAACTCTACAATTCGTCTTCCTCTATCTTCTGGCAAATAATAACCTGGATATAAGATATTCGCAATAGTATCTGGCTGGTTGTTTGCTGAATACACATAATTCCAACTTGGATTCTCAGCCATTGGATTTTGATTAAAACTTAAATATTCAGTAGGTTCGTCTTCACCTGATGCGCCATTTAAAATAAATTTAGAATTTACATGTGGTTTGTGTTTATATAATTTTCCAGTAGCCCACCAAGCAACATTTCCTTTCGCATCTCCATACATTACATTTAAGCCAGGAGCGTGAATCATAGCAGCACCTTTTTTAACGTCACTCATTTCTTTAGCTCTTGAAATGTTATAAAGAGCACTTAACATTTTACCTTCAAATTGTGTGAAAACCCATGACATAGCAATAAGTGAAGTTTGAGAAATAGCATCAACAACATCATTCATTATTGGACCGTGATTGGTGCTTCTAACTTCAACTAGTACATCTTCTGCATCTTTAACTTTAATTGTTTTTTGCACTTTTTGAAAGTTAGCATATCCGTTAGGTGTTTTATATTTATTTTGATCTGTTGGGTGATTTTCTTCTTTATAAAAGTCAATATCATCATTTTCAAACATTGTTAAGCCATAAGCGTAATTTCTATTATGTCCTAATAAAGGGAATGGAACTCCCGCTAAATGATACCCATATAATTCGTAATTTGGAGTTGAAATATGAGCTTCATACCAAACTGCTGGTTGAGAAAAACTAATATGAGGATCGTTTGCAAACAACACTTTTCCTGTACTTGTTTTTTTAGGTGAAACTACCCAACTATTGCTTCCAATAAATGGAGGTATTGGATTGTTCTTCATTATTTCATTAATAGTTGAAACCATTTCAGAATAACTCTCAGTTTCTGGATTGGCATTTTTGATCAGTACTGTATTAGGATTAATATCTATATCTAATTCTTTTAAATAACTATCACCTAGTTTCTCTTTTAGAACACTTAAAAATGGATCTGTTTTTTGTGCCATTGCAAAACTGAAAGACATATAACCCATAATATTATAAACATCATTCAATTGATAGTGTTCTTTTTCAACTCCAATTAAAGTAAATTCTATAGGAGTAGGACCATTGTCAATAAATTGATTTACGCCACTTAAATAGGCCATAGCTAATTTATAAACTTCGCTATTTGTGTCAAGGTTTTTAATTGATTTTTCTGAAGCTTCTTCAATTCCCAAACTCACAAAAAACTGATCGTTTTTTAACATTTTCTCACCAAAAATTTCAGACAATCTACCAGGGGCTATTCTTCGCATTAATTCCATTTGCCAAAGGCGGTCTTGCGCATGAACATATCCTAAGGCGGTTATTGCGTCCAATTCATTTTCAGCATAAATATGTGGGATTCCATAGTCATCAAAATAAACAGCGGTTTCTTTTGATATATCTACTAAAGAAATAGAACCAGAATAGGAAGGTTTTAAGCTGTTATAATAGATATAACCACCAATAGTTATAATTATAATTAGTGTAACTAAAACAACCAGAATTTTTTTTAAAATACGCATTTAAAAGTGATTTGACTTAGTACCTTCAAAGATAGTATTTTAAATCTTACGAAACTAAATAGTAAGAAATATTTGTCTATATGTAAAATAAACTTTACATTTGAAATCTAAATAGTAATTAAAATGAATTCAAGATTTTTATTTTCGCATAAGTTAAAACCATTAGGTTGGCTTTTATTATTGATAGGTTTATGTTTTGGAATTTTTTTAATGATTAATGATTTTGATTATTTTGATTTAGAAATTAAAGTTTTTCCATTAGTCTCAGATGGTGGATTTTTTTCGCCAAATAAACCTTTGGAATGGAGCACTAATAATATTGCAGATGAACTTGTTGCAATAGTGATAATTTTTGGAGGTATTTTAGTGGCATTTTCTAAAACAAAAGATGAAGATGAGTACATTTCAAAAATTAGAATGGAATCCTTAATTTGGGCAACTTATGTAAATTATGGCGTTTTAATTTTAGCGATACTTTTTGTTTTTGATTTGAGTTTTTTTAATGTATTAATTTACAATATGTTTACGGTTTTATTGTTTTTTATTGTACGTTTTCATTATGTGTTATATAAATCTAAAAAGGTAATTGAAGATGAATAATACATTAAAAGTAGAACGTGCAATTCATAATATAACGCAAGCTAAATTGGCCGAAATGATTGGTGTAAGCAGGCAAACAGTGAATGCTATGGAGTTAAATAAATATGTTCCTTCAACTGTTTTGGCTTTAAAAATATCTAATATATTTAAAAAGCCGGTTAACGAAATTTTCTTTTTAGATAATAACGATTAAAGGTATTTTTCTTTAATTACTTTTAAATGATGCAATTGATGACCTGCAATTATAAAGCCTAGCGCTCTTACGCTCATTTCACTACCGTTTGCTAAACCAGAAATTGTTAACATTTCATTTGAAAAACTCTTAAATAAAGAAATAGTGGTTTTTCTCAAATTGTTAAATTCTTCAAGAATAGCTACAATTTCTCTATCATTTGCATTCGAATTAGTTACATACCAATTCTCATCAAAACCTGATAATTCTGTAGTGTCATTTCTCGAAAATCTTAAAGCTCTATAACTCATTATGCGTTCTGTGTCTATTAAATGTTGAATCAACTCTTTAATAGTCCATTTATCTTCTGCATAACGGTAAGTTAATTTTTGCTCAGGTAAGTTTTTCACTGTATTTAAAAAATCTTCAAAAGAAGTATTTAGAATTTCTATAAGTTCAACATTTCCTAAATCTTCAATATAAATTTTGTAATAAGGGTTGTATTCGTTCTCTCCAATTTGATGTGCTGTCATAGTTATGCTGAGTTTCTACTTGCATTAATATTTCCAAATAAGGATCGTGTTACCATTTTTTCGTACACTTTTAATAAATCCATATCAGGATTTTTTTGTTTTTGAATTTCCTGAATTTTAAGCAAAGCAAATTGTTGAATTGTGAGTAATGGCAATACAATATGCTCTCGAATATCAATAGAGGCTTTTCCAACTTTATTACTCTGCATTAATTCATCATAATCCGACAGCTTTAGAATTAAGCGTTTTGAAGTTTCATATTCTTGATGAATTAGTTTCCAAAATTCCCCAAATTCTTCATCTTTGGCCATATATTCAGTTAAGGTAAAAAATGATTTTGATAAGGCCATCATGCTATTTCCTATCAAAGTTTTGAAGAAATCATTCGTATTATACAAGTTCTTTACTTTTTCAAATTCACCATTATCTTCATATTTTTTTAGCGCTGTGCCAACACCATAAAACCCCGGAACATTTTGTTTTAATTGACTCCAAGAACCTACAAACGGAATTGCGCGTAAATCAGAGAAATTTAATTCAGCTGATTTTGAACGTTTAGAAGGGCGACTTCCAATGTTCGTTTTTCCGTAATATTTTAAAGTACTCATATGCTCTAGATATGGCATAAATTTCGGATGATTTTTAAAGTCAACATAGGCATTATAACTGGTGGTTGCTAGGTCATCCATGATGTTGGCATCACTTTTAGTCATGATGTTATTTGTGTTGCTAAATAATTCATTTGAGATACCAGCACTTAACAATTGTTCAATATTGTACTGAGAAGAATCTAACGTTCCAAAATTTGAGCTAATAGTTTGACCTTGAACAGTTAATTGTATTTCTTCATCTTCAATTGTTGGACCTTGTGAAGCATAAAATTGATGAGTTTTACCTCCACCACGAGCAGGTGGACCTCCACGACCATCAAAAAATATTACTTTTATATTGTGTTTTCTAGATATTTCTGTCAAATGTTCTTTCGCTCTAAAAATTGACCAGTTTGCCATTAAGTAACCTCCATCTTTAGTCCCGTCAGAAAAACCTAGCATAATTGTTTGCTTGTTATTCCTATTTTTGAGATGCTCTCTATAGATGTTATTTGCATATAACTTTTCCATAACACTTGGCGCATTGGATAAATCATCAACAGTTTCAAAAAGTGGAATAATATCAGCCGTTATAGTATGTTTAAAACCACATAAATTAAACATAGCAAATGTTTCCATAACATTGATAGCTGTTTGGTTATTGCTTATAATATACCTGTTAGAGCCTTTTTCTCCATTGTTTTTTTGGATCGTTTTAATAGCATGAATAGAACTTAATGTTTTAACTGCCATTTCATTTTTGAAAATAGAAATATCTACAGTACCTTCTACTTTAGAAAGAATTTCTAGTTGTTCATTTTCAGAAAGTTTCAAATAATTTTCAGGAAATAATGTACTGCCGTGGTGTTGTAATGTTGTTACAATTTCAGAGAATACATTGTGGTGAACTCTACTATCTTGTCTTATATCTAATGAAGCAAAATGGTACCCAAATAAGTGAACTTTGTTTATTAAATCATTAATTTCAGTAATGTATAAAGATTGATGTTTAGTGATGAGTATTTCTTTAATTTGCTGTAACTTATTCTTAAATTCTTCAAGCGAAATCATAGTATTTGCTTCAGGATTTACACTATTTTCAAAAAGCAAGTTTTCTAATTCAAATATAATTTCTTCAACGCCGGAAAAGGTTAATCGTCTTTTTAAAAGCCGAATATCTTTATGGTAACTTTTAAGTACTGCTTGTTTTAAACGCTGCGCTACATTTAAGGTGATTTCTGTTGTTACAAACGGATTTCCGTCTCTATCTCCACCTGGCCAAAAACCTAAATTAATAATCTCATTATCAATTTGTTGATTGTCATATATATTGCTTTGTATGTAGTTGTAAACTTGAGAAATAGATTGGTAAAATACATTTTCTAAATACCAAATGAGTCGAACGGCCTCATCAAAAGGAGATGGTTTTTCGTGTTTAAAAAAGGGTGTTTTTCCTAGTTGAGCTAATAGTTGATTTATTAAAAGTAGGTCGTTTTTTTGTATGGCTTCTGTCAAATCAGTGATAATTCCTAATACAGATCCCGGATAAAATTGCGTAGGGTGTGCTGTTAAAACAACACGAACTTTAAAATCATCTAAATGCTTTTTTAACGCTTCTTTTTTATTTTCCATAGCAGCTGTTTCTTTACTATTTCGTAAAGTACCAACACCATCCATATTATTCACTATAGGAAATGCAGCATCTTCAATTGCATCAAATAAAACAACTTGTCGCTCTATATATTGAATGAACTTGAAGAGTAAATTTATTTTTTCTTTTTCTGAAGGGTTTTCTTGATAGGTTTTAAAGAAATTTTCTACAATTTCAGAAGGGTTTAACTTACTTGCAAATCCGTTTTTACAAACATCATGAAATAATGGAAGCAATACACCAGTTTTGGAGATTGCATCAAACGGAAGTGTCATAAATATACTATTATATATTTGGTATTTTGCTAGTACATTTTCGTTAAACCTATTTAGTTTTGGTTGTTTGTGCATATTTTAAAATTAAAATGTGGAAATTACAAAAAGCTTCGTTTAAATAGTCAGAATTAAAAGTTAATTTAACGAAATCGTTTTTTGGAACTGCGTTAAAGAGGATTTTTAGCTCTCACTCTGTATAAGTCTGATACTTTAAAAAAAGATTGTTTTAAAATCGAATTTTGGTAGAAGCGATTGTAGGAATCGTAAATAAATTTGGTTGGAGGCTGATCTAAATTACATATTGGAATTGTAAAAAAGTTCTCTTCAATGCTATTTTGATTTAATATAATAAAATTGAACGACTTTAAATTTAATCTATTATTAATTATGAAAGGACTATTTAAATCGGGTGAAACTATTGTTGATGTGTAAATACTTGTTGGGATGGTAGATTTTTTATTTTTCAGTTCATTCTCTTGGGAAATTCCCAACACGAAAGAAAATAAAAAAATTAGAGTTACTAGTTTTTGCATTGAAATTAATATTTATTTAAAAGTTCAACTTAACTTATAAAGTTATGATTTTATTTTTAAAATAGCGGAAGTATTTTTTTCTACTTTGAATCTAGTATCTAATCGTTTTCCAATAACCCATACAATATCATTATTTGAGCATAAAACCCAAGTACTTTCTTTATCTAAAAGCGATAATTTTTCATCTTTAAAATACTTACTTAACTTCTTTTTTCCTTGTAAACCAATTGGATAAAAGTAATCACCCTTTTTCCATTTTCTTATCGTTAAAGGGTACTCAATTTTATTCGCATCAATAGAAATTGTATTTACATCATCAAAAATTAATTGGTCTAACACTTTATTTTGATTGTTTTTAGTGTCAAACGGAATCATATGCGTTTCAAATTTCAAAGAAATAGGATTATTAATTTCCTTTGTGTTTTCATTAATTTGATAATTTTCAATCTCTTTTGGAAATTCAATTTTAGATAAAATTAAACTATCTCTATTTTTTAATAAACGATGCGTTTTACTATAAACTTGTTTACCACTTTGTGCATCTAATAAATTAGAAACATCATCCCATTCTGTAAACCCATATGTGTTTAAAAGTTGGTATAAATACACTTTAGGCTCACTTAATTTTTTTAAGGCTAAAATATTAAAATGGATCTCTTCTCCTTCAGTTTTACTTACCTTTTGAAGAACGTTATGGACTCTATCTTTTACAATTTGCTGGCTTCCCTTTAAATTCTCAATAGTAGAATTAACAGAATTTAATAAATTAGGATTCAGCTCTTTAAGAAAAGGAACTACCTTATGTCTAATTTTATTTCGCACATATTTTATAGATGAGTTCGAACTATCTTCACGCCATTGTAATTTTTTTCTGGTAGCATAAATAATAAGATCATTTCTACTAAAAGGTAGCAAAGGACGTACAATATTTTTATTAACTTCAGGTATTCCAGTTAAGCCATCTAATCCAGTTCCACGCGTTAAATTAATTAAAAAAGTTTCAATAACATCATCTTTTTGATGGGCAGTTATAATATAATCAAGCTTGTTTTCACTACATATTTTTTCAAACCAATTATAACGTAAATCGCGTGCTGCCATTTGAGTTGAAATTCCTTTTTTTGCAGCATATTTTTCAGTGTCAAATTGAATAGTAAATGCAGGGATGTTCAATTTTTTTCCTAATTCTATAATAAATTGCTCATCTCCATTACTTTCTTTTCCTCTTAAAGAAAAATTGCAATGCGCTAATGAAATTGAAAATTTTAATTTGTACAATAAATGTGTGAGCACAATACTATCAATTCCTCCAGAAACTGCAATTAATAGTTTTTTACCCTTTAAAAATGGTAAGTTTTGATTGATATGTTTTTCTAATTCAGCTTTCATAACTATATGAAGTAAATATACTTATTTAGTGTTTAATAAAACTTGTTTCATAGCTTTTGCTTTTAACAAACATTCTTCATACTCTTTTTCAGGAGTCGATTGGGCAGTAATCGCCCCACCAACTGAATATGAAACATATTTTTTTGTAGCATTGTATAAAATACTTCTTATAATAACGTTAAAATCAAAATCTCCTGTTGGTGTAAAATAACCAACTGCACCAGAATATAAGCCGCGTTTTGTCTCTTCTAGTTCTTCGATAATTTTTAATGCAGAAATTTTTGGCGCTCCAGTCATGCTGCCCATTGGAAAAGTAGCTTTTACAATATCAACAGGGTGTGTAGTAGTTTTTACTTTACAAGAAACTGTTGAAATTAGTTGATGTACTTGTTTAAAAGTATATACTTTGCATAATTCATCTACTTTAACAGATCGCTTAATTGCGAAACGTGATAAATCGTTTCGAACTAAATCGACAATCATAATATTTTCAGCTCGTTCTTTTGGGTTTTTTTCTAAAGCTTTAATCAACTTTAAATCTTCTTCTTTTGAATTGGCTCTTTTTTCGGTTCCTTTAATGGGTTGAGAAATAACAAGTTCTCCTTCTTTTTTTAGATAACGTTCAGGTGAAGCAGAAAGTAAGTAGTTGTTATCTGTTTTTAGAAAGGTAGCAAAAGGAGGAGTAGAAATCTCATTTAAACTTTGATAAACTTCTAGCGGATTTATGGTTGTATTTTCACTATAAAATTCTTGACAAAAATTAGCCTCATAAATGTCACCTCTATGGATATGGTTTAATAATGAATTTAATTTTTTATAATATTCATCTTTATGAATTCGAAGTTTGATTTTAATAGTATTTGTTGTTAGTTGTTGGCTGTAAGTTGCGGATTGGATATTTCTCAAATCATGATCAATTTCGTCTTCACAATTTGAAACGTATTTAATTTCAAGCATATTATCTTTTATGAGGAAGATTTTTTTAGGCTGAAAAAAGAATAAATCGGAAAAATGTAAGCCATCATAATTAGATGAGGTTAAATTTTCCACATCATTTTTCAAATCGTATCCTAAATAACCAAAAATATAATCGTTTACTGTAGATTGATATTCTTTTAATTGCTGAAAAGCATTTGTATAGGATGTTTCAATTTTCGAGATAGTATCTACAGCAAGAACTGCATCAAAACTAGATTGCTTTTGAGGGTAGTTATTGCTATCTAACCAAATAGCTGTTTTAAACTGTTGCGCCCATTGTAAAAGTTGTGTTTTAAATTCAGATATAGTGTCAATATGAATTTTATAACTAGTTCGTTGCATAAAAACAAAAATAGAAAAGTCCTTTCATATGAAAGGACTTTTTTTTAGAATGTTCTGTTTTTATTTTTTAACTATGAATAGCTCTGTCATTTACTGCTAAACAAGCTTCTTTAAAAGCTTCGGTAAACGTTGGGTGTGCGTGAGATGAACGAGCAATATCTTCAGAGGAAGCTCTAAATTCCATAGCAATTACAGCTTCAGCAATCATATCAGCTGCTCTAGCGCCTATCATATGAACACCAAGAATTTCATCAGTTTTAGCATCAGCTAGTACTTTAATTTGACCGTCTAAATCCATACTAACTCTCGCTCTACCTAAAGCACGCATAGCAAAACTTCCAGACTTATAGTTTACACCAGCTTCTTTAAGCTGTTCTTCAGTTTGGCCAACAGAAGCAACTTCAGGCCAAGTATAAACAACTCCAGGAATTAAATTATAGTTAATATGTGGTTTTTGTCCTGCAATTAATTCAGCAACCATGGTGCCTTCTTCTTCAGCTTTGTGAGCTAGCATAGCACCTTTAACAACATCGCCAATTGCATAAATATTTGATACATTAGTTTGCAACTGATCATTAGTTTCTATTTGACCACGTTCAGAAACTTTAATATCAATATTTTCCAACCCTAAGCCTTGAGTATAAGGTTTTCTTCCTACTGAAATTAAGGAATAATCACCTTTAAATTCGACTAGATTTCCTTTTTTATCTTCAGCAGTAATAACTACTTCTTTTCCAGTATTTTTTACTGAAGTTACTTTATGACTAGTATAAAACTTAATGCCTTGTTTTTTTAACGATTTTTGTAACTCTTTACTTAACATATTATCCATTCCTGGAGTAATAGTTGGCATAAATTCAATAACAGAAACATCAGCGCCTAACCGTTTATAAACCGACCCCATTTCTAAACCAATAACACCTCCACCAATTACAATTAAATGCTTAGGAATTTCCGTTAAATTTAGAGCTTCTGTTGAGGTTATAATACGTTTTTTATCTAGTTCAATAAAGGGTAAAGTTGATGGTTTTGAACCGGTAGCAATAATTGTTTTTGTTGCTTCAATTTCTTCAACACTCCCATCAGATTTTGTAATGGTAATATGTGTAGCATCTTTAAAACTTCCAACACCTTGAAAAACATCAATATTATTTTTATCCATCAAATAGTTAATACCACCAGATGTTTGCGCAACTACTTCATTTTTATGATGAACCATTTGCTTAAAATCTATGGTTAAATTAGTTGTATTAATTCCGTGAGTTGAAAAGTGTTTGGTAGCGTCATAATAGTGATGTGAAGATGCTAATAAAGCTTTTGATGGAATGCATCCCACATTTAAACAAGTTCCGCCGAGTGTATTATATTTTTCAATAATCGCTGTTTTTAGTCCTAATTGTGCGCATCTAATTGCCGCAACATACCCTCCAGGTCCTGAGCCAATAATGGCCACTTCATATGTATTCATAAGTAACTTTTAATTTAAATAGAATACAAAAATAGAGTTTTTATCTGTCTATTTATGAAAGAATTAAAAATTTTATTTAAAATCAGTATAAATAATAATAACTATCAAAAAATATGTATTTTATGATAAAAGTCATACAAATCCTCAAATAGGTATTGTTATCTTTTTAGTCCATTTGTTAAAGAATGTTAACCAATTGTTAATTTTTTTTTTAAAAAACGCCGTACGCCTCTTTTTTAAAGGTTTTATGAGATATATTTGTTGTTGTAAAGAGAAAATGCATCCCCACATTACTCAAATTTTTTAACCGTTAATTTATCAACATATAGGTGTTGGTAAAGTGAGTCATCTAAAATATTTAAATTATTTTTAGAATGATTGCATGGCTTAAAAGTATAAAAAAATAAAAATCATTAGCTTGATTTTTGAGTTAGATTAAACTAAATAATTATGAAAAGTACAACTGTAATATCTTTAATGAAGTATTTCATTTTAGGTTGTTTTTTAGTGTTAAGTATAAATCATCTATCTGCACAAAGTTCAAATATTTATGAACTTACAGAACAAGATTTTCAGAACGCATCAATTTCAAAAAAAGTTGCTAAAAGTTCTAGGTCGGTAAAATCAACTAATGATTTTAGACAAGGGTTTTTTGATTTAAAGAAAGGTTTGAAGCCAACTATATACGTTAATAAGAATAAAATTAAAAAAGTTTCTGGAGAAGCATCTCCATTAATTTTGAAATATCAAAATTCTTCTTCTTTAGAAGCCTTAAAAGGAAATAGTTCACGGTTAAAAAATGTTGAACTGTTAACTATTAAAATTAAAAATCAAAGTGAATTTAACAATCGTTTTGATTTCTCAAGTATTGATGGCTTTGATAGTTTAAAATACATTTATATACAATGCAGTTATAAGTGTACAGCAAATGATATTAGTTCATTTATTTTAAATGCAGATCCTAAGATTATTATTTTCTATATGGTAAGTAACCCATCATAAATTAGTTTTAGGACATTAAAAATTTTTAGACATGAAAAAAAATTACTTCTTAAAGTCACATACTTTCAAAAAACTAGTTAGGTTAGGATTATTAGCATTTGTGTTAATAATTTTTAGCTTTAATAGTTATAGTCAAGTAAGAGTTCCATTCACGCCAAGAGCCTCTGAATTTACACCTGAAAATACTACATACCATGTTAAAGGAGATTTCTCAATGTTAGGGAATACTAACCTTACCCTAGTTGATTATGACAAAGACGAAGATAATGGGTACAATGACATGAGATATGTAGATATTGATACCGACAATAACACTTGGAACTCGTCTTCATCAATTTTAGAGTTTTCTACTGAAAATAATGCAAACCCTGAATGTTCAAATATACTTTTTGCTGGTCTGTATTGGACAGGTAGAGCTGGATCTTCAGATACTTTCCAAGTTACAAAAGAATTTCCAACAGGTGAATTTGAAGATGTAGAAGTAACTGATTCTGAAAGAATTTATGATAATAAAGATATTCCGAACACAAATTATGAACTAAAGATAAGCCGTTCAGGCGATAGCAATAACAGAATTATTACCTACACATTTCAGTCTTCTGAAGATGGAGATGATAAAATTGCATTTATTCATTATAATAATAATGGAACACAATTACTTAAAATATCTATTAATGATGGTCCAATTCAGGATTTTATGGATGAATCAGATGGGGATGATGTTCATAGAGATTATACCAATTTAAACCCGGCATATGTTATTTTTTCAGATGCTAATTATACGCTTAAACTTACAAGATTAGAAAGAGATGGTGCCAATTCTGATGACGATGCACCAACAAGTGCATTTGTAGATATAACATATTTAAAATCAGTACCTAAAACAATTGAGGTTGTAAAAGATTTTGATAAACGTAAAGTTTCTTTAAAAGGGCCAAACTCTTCAAGTTATTCTACAATAACCGCAAATACAAATGATATTTATTATCCAACAACTGAGGATGGTAGCATGTTTTCTGCTTTTTCAGAAATTACTGAATATGTAAGAGAGAATGGAATAGGTGAATATTTTGTTGCTGATATAGCTTTGTTAGAAGGCGATGGAGGCGGAACAGGATATTACGGTGGTTGGGGTATGGTTGTTGTTTATGAAAATTCAAAAATGAAATGGCGTGATGTTACTGTTTTTGATGGCCATGCATATGTTCAAGGAAGCACTACTATTAGCCATACACTAGACGTAGAAGGATTTCAAGCTGTTCAAACAGGGGATGTTAATTTTAAGTTAGGTTTAATTGCAGGTGAAGGAGATAGAAATATTACTGGTGATTATTTTCAAATTCAAAAACAATCAGATGGTCAATATGTAAATTTAAAGCACTCAGAAAATGAATTTACTAACTTTTTTAATTCATCTATTGAGACAGATACGAATGTTAGAGACCCTGAACTTAATAATAATACTGGGATAGATATTGTAAAATTTGAAATAGATAATAATAATAATGAGGTTATTTCAAATAATCAAACATCAACACGTTTTAGGTACGGGTCTACACAAGATACTTATGTGATTTTTAATATTACATACTCAGTAGACTCTTATATACCAGAGCCTGAAGGTGTAATTACAGTTAGTGAAATTAATCATGTGGTATATCCAACAGTTTTAAATGTATTGCCAGGAGAAGAAATAGAATACACTCTTACTTTAAAGAATAAAGGTACAGAGGCAATTAATGATTTATTCATTAGTATTCCAGTACCTTATACTTCGACGTATATACCTTCAAGTATTGAGTTTACAGTAAATGCACCTTTATCTACAACAAATGTACCCTACTTTGATCCATCAGCCGGAGCAACCGGTTCTGTTATTTGGGATGTAGGAACGTTGCCTATGCCTTTTGACCCAGCTGATGTTTTAGCTACTTTAACATATAAATTAAGAGCAACAACAGATTGTGGCCTCTTGGTTAATACTATGTGTGATTCTCAGGTTGCATTAAACGGAACGATTAGTGGTACCGGTGTAACAACATCAACTTCATTTACCCAACTTCTATACCAAGGGTACGAAACATCAGGCCCTTGTGAAGGAGAACCAATCCCAACACCTATTATTGTTTATATAGATGGTCAAGATTATGTAGATGCAAATTGTAGTAATTATGTACCAATTCGGGATTTTACATTTTGTAATTATGAAAGCAATCAAATACAAATTTCAGAAGTACAAGCAGAATTTCCAACAGGATCAAGGTATTATAATGAATATCCAGTAACAAGTTCATCAATAGAATATACTGCTTTAAATCCTTTTCCAGCTGTAACTGCTACATATTTTGCAGTCCCTCCTGGTTCTACTCTTTGTTTTTATGAATTTACAAATCATGTTTTACAACAAGATGATTTACCAACAACAAGTAATATAAATTATTGTAAAAATAGTACTGCTAGTCCTTTAACAGCAATAGGAAATGGGCTATTATGGTATACAAATGCTGCAGGTGGAACAGGAAGTTCAACTGCACCAACACCTAGTACTTCTGATGTTGGAGATACAACATATTATGTTACTCAAACAAGTGAAGATACGTGTGAAAGTGAAAGAGTAGCTTTAGTTGTGACGGTTCACGAACCACCATATGCTGGTTCAGATGGAACCTTAACATTGTGTGAAGGAGCTATTCCAACAGAATTAGAGTTATATAATGCGTTAGGTGATACACCAGATGCAGGAGGAGTTTGGACAAATAGTGGCTTGGTTTATACGTATACTCTAGCAGCTACAGATTATTGTTCATCAGATACATCTACGGTAACAGTTAACTTTATAAATGTAACAGCCAATGCAGGAGCAGATGCAACGATTAACTGTACCAATACCACGGCACAGTTAACAGCAACAGGTGGAGTTTCTTACTCTTGGTCACCAGCAACAGGATTAAGTGCAACGAATAT
>NZ_JABDRI010000003.1 GCF_013041805.1 Lutibacter sp. | reverse complement strand
GCGTTATTTGCATTCGTTAAACGAACTTTAAAATCTAAAGTATCATTTTTCATGGCTTGCATAAAAAAACTAATAGAATCCAAAGTACTCGAATTTGAAGGTTTTAATTCTTCTTTTGGAGTGCAAGAAACCAAAAGAAATAAACTAAAAACAAGAAAAAAGAGGAATGAGAATTTTAACTTTTTCATTCCTCTAAAATAATATAAAACTGTTAATTGATAAAAGAATTATTATTTAAAAAAATAAAACTTAACATGCTTATTAATAGTGCTATTAATTTTAGCATAAAAAAGAATAAAAATTTAAACTATTTCTGTTTATCAAAATATCGATATTAAAATAAAACTTTTAAAAGATTTATTGCTAAATTGCATCCAATAATTAATTATAAACCAAAGCTAAAAACTGCATACGTTTTTGCATACGATTTAAAAAATAAATAGCTCGGGAGCCCTTATAAATAGGGAAATTTGAAAATTATTCTTAAAATTCATAACCCGGAGGTCTGCAGTTCAATTCTGCATCACGCTACAAAAAAAGCCGCACATTGTGCGGCTTTTATATTTTTCTTATTGTTTATTTTAATTCTCTATTTAATGGAATTTTTCAGTTTCCTCTTAGTGTTTTGTTTTCAATTAGAGCAAAGCAGGTTATCTTTTGTTTATCAGTATAATTGAGATTTCTAAATTTACTAAAATTTAGATAATTTTACTTTAATTCTATTTTTTGTGATTGACTAGGGGCAATTTCAAATATAGTTCCTTCGAAATTTAATTTCACTACTTCACTTTGAATGTTTCGTATAATTACTTGATCATTTTCAATTATTAGAAATACATCAGATGGCGATTCAAATTCTATATGTTTTTCTTTCAAATTAATGTTAGTCACATCAAATGCCACCTTTATATTTTCCTTTTCAAATAAATAACCAACTACATTTAATTCTGAAGTACTTTTAATCAAACTCCAATCCATAATTGAATTAACTTCTTCATCTTCATTAATTCTCTTTTCAAAATTACTGAAAGGAGCTAAAACTGTGATAAAACTGAAATTATTTACTTCATTTTTTGATAAAATTGACCATTGCTTTCCACGCGCACCATTAATTTTTACATCGTCAATAGAATTTAATTGATAGATATCCAATCCAGACCCATTATCAAATGAAGATCTTATTAAATTTGAACCATTTTCAGTAGTATAATGACCCTGCCAAACTTGTTTATATTCATGCTGTTCATTCGAAGAGAAATTATCCTTAACAATCCAAAATTTATTTTCAATACTAATGACTTGCCTTGAATAATCCACTCCAGCTTCCTCAAAACCATCATGACTCCCAACAAACACTTTTATGTCATCATTTGTAAACCAAGAAACTACTTCAGGGTTTGGTAGTTTCTTAAATTTCCCAAAACCACTTCCACCTTTATTTGATGTGTACTGCTTTCCTTGTAACTCATCATCAACTAATGCTACATTTTTAGTCATTGAATTCTTAAACAATTCTAAATCTTTTAAATAATACCGAACTTGATAATTTGGAAGAATTACTTTTCCGTTCACCATTGCTTGAATACCTAACATATCTCCGTGTTGATGATCAGGTTTTAAATCATCTAATCCAGCAGAAATAATCATCATATTATCTGAAGTATTCCAACCATCTCTCATAATATAATAACCTGTAGTAGGAAATTGAATCGACTTGTATTCTGGCTTTTTGGTTTGAATATTTTTAAGCATTTCCAATTGTGAATCACTCACATACCAGAACATTTTAGCTTCTACTTGATTATTTGCAAAATATCCCATTTCAGCTTCTTCAAATAGTAAATAACCTAAAGTTAAAGCATTTGAAATATCATTCTTCTCTCCCCAAGGCTTTGCTGTGTCATCTGAAAGAACTGGAGCCGATTTATCAGGGTAAGCAATTTTAATTAAAGTTGTAAATAACGATTTTAATTTATCTTCCCAATATGTACTAACCTCTAAATTGCTGTTTTTAGCTAATTGATATACGTAATAAAAATTTCCAATATCACTAATGTGATAATGCACAGTACGTTCAAATTGAAATCCATCATCATTAATTTCTTTGGTTAGATGTTCTTCTAACAATTTCATAGCATGGTTATACCAAATATCTGCACCTTCAAAATCTCTTAATAAAATAGACACCATTGCCAAAGCAGACAGCCCTCTAGTTTGATGATTGCCAGAATGAAACTCTTGATTACGTTCATACAAATGTGCTCCGTGTTGTAAAAGGGTTGCTATAGTTCTTAACTGATCTTCATCAGAATAGCTTTCTTCCCCTAAAAACATATTATGAATTTGTAACCAGTTCAAGATTCTGTACCCTGATCTAAATGCTTCATAAACACCATTGCCATCTTCAATTTTTTCGAACTCACCAGAATCCAATGCGCTGTTTAATGATTTCTGCTGCTCTTTAAAATAGCTTAAGTACTTTAGGTTTTTATCTTGATAATTATAGTAAAAAGCAATATCTACCATTTTATGCTGGCGAGCCAAATGACGCAATGCATAAGCATTTACCGGCTCTCCAAATAAATAATTGAAAGGTAATTTCCATTGTGTATCACCTGAATATTTAGCCATATGGTCTAATGCCCTTTCAGAATGCCCATCTTCTGAGGAAGGATAAATTTCCCTATAAGCTTCAAATCGTTTATCAAAATTTTTCCAATCGTAAAAATAACGTTCCGCAAATTTTTCTCTAAAATATAGTGCTAAATCTGATGTTGAAACGACTCCTCTCTTACTTAATATTGCTTCAGTTTCTGAATTTAAATAATTTGATAGATTATTAACATCAAGCACTTTATTTGAAGGTATACTTTGGGCAAAAATAGGACTTGATATTACTAAACTTACCAATACCAATATTATTCTAATCACTTTCATAATAAATGCTTTAGTACATTAATTTCATCTTCAAATTCTCTTCAACTCTAATCTCTCCTGAGTTGGAAATTTGATTATTTGAATACGTATTGTTTTTTGCTCCCCAAAGCAGTGCAACTAGTTTCACTGCATTATTTTTAAAAGTATTGTTAGCAATATCTACATTAACAATTCCTCGCGTATTTATTAAAATTCCATTTTTCTCTTTAGTTCCACAATTTGTGAATGTGCTATTTGTAAGAAATAAGTTCCCTCCTATTGTAGACTCATCATAACCTCCGCGATAATAATCTATTACGTTGCTTTTAACATTAGAGAACTGACAATTGTTTACTGTAAGGTATTCAGTATTATAATCTCCTTTGTCGTTAGTTTCTTCTGATAGTTCTAAACCATTTTCACAATTTAAAATGTTTGTATTTTCAAATGTAATTCGCTCAGCAAAAGCTTCCTTGTATACTTTCAATACATAATTAAAATTACTAATGTCACAATTTGACACTGTTAATCCAAAATGAGTAAACATATTTTCTTTTAAACTTGCAAATGCATATTGCGTTTGTGTTCCTTTAAGTGATACATTATTTAAAATAAGATGACCTTTCGGATTCAATTCAAAAAGAGGTGTATTTTCACTTCCAGAGAAAACTAGCTCAGCTTTTTCATCTTGAGATTGAATTGTTATTGATTTATTTATTACTAGTGATTTATCAATATTATATGTATTAGAACTCAACATAATAACATCTCCACTTTCAGCTTCATTAATCTTTACTTGGAGATTTCCTTCTTCGTTAGTTGCAACAAGTATATTTGGTTCTCTAGCCTCAACTTCATTTGAATACCACGATGTTCCGTATTTTAATTTATCCAAAATCATAGGATCTTTTGCATTCAAACTAGCTACTGCTCCTATTGAATTATTGTTTGCTCTTGAATTTCCAAAAAGATCTTTTGAAATAGATTCAAATTCAAATCCTTGATAAGGCTCAACATCAAAATTAACTGATGGCAATACTATATTTTCATTAATTTCTTTTACATCAAAACTCTTAGATTCTAATCCATCATAAGCTTTAAATACTACGTTTTGATTATTAATAACATTACTTTTAAAAGTTACACCATCAGCTTTATCGTGTTCAATAATTGGTGAAGTGTCACCTTTTTCATTATAAATAACATTGTTTGCAACTAATGTTCTTAAGGGTCTAGCTGAACGAATTTCTGAAGCAGGTAATACATCTTTTTGATTTATGTTCGTTCCAACACCAAATTGCCAAGGTGAATCACAATTAATATACGTATTATATGCAATCACAACATCTGTTACTTGATTGTATCTGTTCAAAGGTGATTTTGGAATTCCGTTCATAACAGCTAATGGACTTCTAAAGTTTTTACCTTTTATATTGAAAAAATAATTATTAGTAACCCAATGTCCTGTATTAATAATTCTTATTCCTCCTATATTTTCATTTAAACCATCTCCTATAAAGTAGTTACCATCAATTGTAACATAGTTACCATGACGAGTAACTAAAGAACCCTCACTTTTGTAAAATACGTTATTTCTAATTTCGTTGAAATTGGTTTTGCTTGAAATAATTTCGACCTCCCCATTACATTCTTCAAATAAATTATTTGCAACCATTGTATAGCTTGGGGACATTGAAGAAAAGCTATCTCCTATTTGAATAGTCTCTCCACTTGGACCTCCTTTTGGCGGTCTTGGTCCAAAATGGTTATTAATAATTTGATGATAGTTATTTATGTGCTCGTTTCCTTTTAAGTCAACTCTAATAGTCGGCCCACGATTTGTTTTTCCAGCTATATAACAATTACTTAATGTATTATGTCTTCCCCAAAATTGCACCCAACGATCAGAATCATCTCGTTTCATCTTGTTAAAATCTTCAATTACACAATTAGTAACTGTACAATTATTTCCTATTTGGCTCTTATCAACTCTAAATTCAACCACTGCATCAGAAGGCGAATGACCTTTTCTAAAATGCAGCCCTTCAACCACTAAATAATTTCCTGCAAACTTTAAATCAGAAATACCCTCAATAAAAACTTCTCCTTCGCTTTCTGCCTTAATTGTAATAGGTTTGTCTTTGGTTCCCTCTCCTATAAATTCTATTTGAATATCTTTCCATATACCATTTGCTAAAACAATGTTATCTCCTGGTTTTGAATTTTCTATGGCTTGATTTAACTCTTCTTTATTTGAAACTTTTATATTTTTATTTAAATTTTCTTGACAAGAAAATAATATAAAAAATACGAATAGAAAATAGGTGTATTTTAACATGGTAAAATGATGTGTTTTTATAAATTATTTTTTTACTTCTTCTATAATTGCTAAAGTATCTTTTACTTTAGCTTCAATGGCATCATAATCAAACTCTCCTGACGCTTTCTTTGCCATTAACTTTGACCCCATTCCAACACAAGTAACTCCTGCATTGAACCAAGCTTCTAAATTTTCTTTAGTTGGAGAAACTCCTCCGGTAGGCATTATATTTGTCCAAGGTTGCGGTGCTTTTACACCTTTTACAAATTGAGGACCGTAAATATCTCCTGGAAATAATTTCACAATTTCGCACCCTAATTCTTCCGCTCTGGTAATTTCAGTTAATGTTCCACAACCAGGTGACCAAAGTACTTTTCTCCTATTACAAGCAATTGCAATATCTTCTCTTAGAACAGGAGTTACAATAAAGTTTGCTCCAAGAGCCATAAAACGAGATGCAGATGCAGCATCTGTAACAGAACCAACCCCCATTACCATTCCAGGTAAATTTGCTATTGCATATTTAGTTAATTCACCAAAAACTTCATGCGCAAAATCTCCTCTTGCCGTAAATTCCATCAATCTAGCACCACCATCATAGCAGGCTTTTAATACTTTTTTGCTCACTTCTATGTCAGGATGATAGAACAAGGGTACCATACCTGTTTCTGCCATTATTGAAGCTACTTCTATTCTTGTAAATTGTGCCATAATATTTTTTAATTCCAGTTTAATATTTTTTTGAAATCATATGATGAAGGATCTTCAACATATTTTTTTGCTTCTTCGTAATCTTTTTCTCTGATATAAATTAAATTTTTAATAAAAAGTTGTGCCATATCAGATTCAATATCCACCAATCTTGGAGGTACTTTCCCATTTTCATCTTCAAAATCTTTCAAGTATAAAGGCGTAATATCTCCATTTGAATTTGCACTTACAATACAACCAGTAATTCCTTTGTCAAATAATTTTTTTACGCCAATTCCTAATAAGGTACATAACGTTAAATCAAATGCTATAGGATTACAACATCGTAATTCATATCCAATCTCAACGGGTCTAGACTTAATTTCTAAGCCTATTTTCTTTAACTTAACTTGAAGTAAATAATTAAATATATGAGATTTACTAACATTTCCTAATTCAGGATGACCGTGATCGTCATAAGTAAAATTGATTCCAGAATTTTTTATTTCTTCTTCATCCATAAAATGAAAAACTCCTTCACTTACCATGGCAACGCCATACTCAATACCTTGTATCTTACTTTTAATAATTGATGAAATAATCATATTTGTCAATTTTTCAAAAGTAATACTCGTTTTATTGAACATTTCAGGAATAATCATCATTGGAAAATGACAAGCAGAAGCAATACCAAAGGCTAAATGCCCTGCTGACCGCCCCATTGCAGAAACAACAAACCAGTTTTCACTAGTTCTTGCATCTTCATATACTGTATTTCCAATACGAACACCTTCATTTTTTGCCGTGTGAAATCCAAAAGTTGGATTGCGGTCTGGTAAAGGCAAATCATTATCGATGGTTTTTGGCACATGAATATGAGCTACATCTAAAGCTTGTTTTGTTAAGTATTTTGTTAATCTACTTGCCGTCGATGCAGTATCATCACCTCCTATAGTCACTAATAATTTAACATTATTCTTCTCAAAAAAATCAGCACTAAAATCAGAGTCTTTTGGCTTAAACCTACTCATTATTAAAGTTGAACCACCTCTACTAAAAATTCTATCTGCACTTTTAAAATCAAAAATTTTAATAGCTGGATTCTTAGAAAATAAGCCTTTGTATCCATGATGAATACCTAAAACGTCGTATCCATCTTTTAAAAACGTTTTAGCCAACGTGCTAATAACGGTATTAATACCAGGAGCTGGTCCTCCGCCACATATAATAGCAATAGATTTTTTCATAATTGAAGAATCCTAAAGAAAAAATAGTTCTCTTTATATTGTTTTATTTATCTAGCTACTCTACCGGAAGCATCACCTCCCATAAGCTTTTCTACTTCTCCTACAGTTACTAAATTAGCATCACCTTTAATAGTGTGTTTTAAACAAGATGCTGCCACTGCAAAGTCTAATGCATTCTGATCATCTTCTGGATATTTTAGTAATCCATAAATCAATCCACCCATAAATGAATCTCCTCCTCCAACTCTATCCACAATATCTGTTATTTGGTACTGACGAGTTTCATACATTTTTGTTCCATCATATAAAACACCTGCCCAAGTATTGTGTGAAGCAGAAATTGAACCACGTAATGTTGTAATTACTTTTTTAGCTCTTGGAAATTTTTTCATCATTTGTTCACAAACAGATAAAAAAGCTTCTGCTTTAACATCATGACCTTGAGTTTGAACGCTAATACCCTCAGGTTTAATTCCAAAATGCATTTCAGCGTCTTCTTCATTTCCTAAAATAATATCGCAGTATGATGTTAACTCTGACATGATAGTCTCTCTATGATCACTACTACAAAAATTCCATAGTTTAGCACGATAGTTTAAATCTGTAGAAATTGTAATTCCTTTAACACTTGCCGCTTTAACAGCTTCCAGGCAAACATCAGCAGATCCTTGAGAAATAGCTGGTGTAATTCCAGTCCAATGAAACCACTCAACACCATCAAAAATCTCATCCCAATTTATCATTCCAGATTGAATTTCGGACATAGCAGAATGCGCTCTATCATAAACTACTTTACTTCCTCTACTCACTGCGCCAGTTTCTAAAAAGTAAATACCCAGACGGTCTCCACCCCAAACAATTTTATCTACACCAACCCCTCTTTTGCGCATTTCCATCATAGCACATTCTCCAATATCATTTTTTGGTAAACGCGTTACAAAATCAACTGGAACTCCGTAATTAGCTAATGACACAGCCACATTCGACTCTCCTCCACCATAAACAACATCAAAATTATTAGCTTGTGAAAACCTTAAAAATCCCTGTGGAGCCAATCGCAACATGATTTCTCCAAATGTTACTACTTTTTTCATTTATTCTATTTTCCTATTCTAATTAAACTGCTTTAAAATACTGAAATCACATCATTTTCATTTCATATTTGAAAGATGAAAATTCATCTCTTAAAGCAGCTTTATTAATTATAAAATTCCTTTAGTTTTATATTCCTAAAGCTTGTCCTCCTCCTATCTGGATGGTTTCTGCTGTAATAAATGCCGAGTCTTTACTCGCTAAGAATGATACAACACCAGCAACATCTTCAGGTTGCCCTAATCTTCCTAACATAATATTATTTGCCCAAGATGCAAATACTTCTGGTTTAGTTGATTTAATTTGTTTGTGAAAGTCGGTGTCAATTGTACCCGGAGATACAGCATTTACTCTAATTCCGTACTCAGCTAAATCTTTAGCTAAAGCTCTAGTAATTGCATGAACTCCAGCTTTAGAAGTTCCATAAATACCAGCTCCTGGTCCACCTGCATTCCAACCAGCGTTAGACGTATAGTTGATAATTGATGCGTAATCACTTTTCTTTAAAAATGGGATAGCTGCTCTTGATGCAAAAAATGTTGAATCAAGGTTTAATGCCATTACAAAACGGTAAAATTCAGTAGTCATTTCTTCAAAACGAGATCTTCCACCTAACCCACCTGCATTGTTTACAAGTACATCAATTTTACCATATTTTTTACCAATTTTATTAATGTTTGACGTAACAGCCTCTTCCTTTGTTACATCAAAGCCATAATATTCAGCAGTTATTCCTTCGGCTGTAAGTTCAGCAACTCTCTTAGCTCCAGCTTCATCTTCAATGCCATTCAAAACGACAATATATCCATCTTTTCCTAATCTTTTTGCTACTTCAAAACCTATTCCACCGGTTGCTCCGGTAATTACAGCTATTTTTTTGTTTAAATTACTCATGATATTAATTTTTATTATTCTTATAATTCTTTTTTGATTTAATTTAATCTTTTGATTTTAAAGCTTCCACTTTAGGGATAAGAATCCAAACACTTGCTAATACTATAATTGCAAGTGCTGCACCAATTATAAAAGCAGGTGAATAATTACCTCCGGTAGTTAACATTGGAACTAGAGCTACTAAACCTGCTCCAGTTAATTTAGCCGCTGTTCCTGCAAAACCAGAAAGTGTACCAACTGTTTTCTTTCCAAATAAATCACTTGGAAGCGTTTGTACATTTCCTATTGCTGTTTGGAATCCAAAAAGGACTGCTGCCATTATTAAAACAGCTGCCACTGGTGAACCTGGATTTGATAATGCCAATAAAGCAGGAAGCATAATAATACATCCAAGAGTTATTACCATCTTACGAGTCTTATTTACACTCCAACCATTTTTTAATCTATTTTGAGCCAATAAACCACCAAACCAAGCTCCTAGCATTGCACCTACATAAGGAACCCATCCATAAATACCTATAGCTTTTACATCCATATTATATACTTCTGAAAGGTATAAAGGAATCCAAAATACAAATAGCCACCATATTGGATCTATAGCAGCAGATGCAATAATAACTCCCCAACTTTGTTTACGGGATAATAATTCTCCAACAGGGGGGTTATATTCATTTAAATCCTTTTTATCAATATCCTTATCTTCTTTTTGGCCACATAAAATATAATTTTTTTCATCTTCAGTAAGCCATGGATGACTTTTTGGTGGAGCTTTTACTATAACTAACCACGGGACTAACCAGAAAAAACCTATAAGTCCAATAATCACAAAAATCATTTGCCAACTAAAATGAATTGTCAAATAAGCAATTGTTGGTATGGCTATAATTCCACCTATAGCAGCACCGGAATTAAACAATCCTTGAGCAAAAGCTCTTTCACTTGCCGGAAACCATTCTGCATTTCCTTTGGCTGCTCCAGGCCAGTTACCAGCTTCAGAAATTCCTAATATTGATCTAAAAAAAGCAAAACTTAAAACCCCTCTTGCTAAAGCGTGAAGTGCTGTAGATAATGACCAAAAACCAATAGATAAAACAAAACCAATTCTTGTACCTACCTTATCAAATATTTTCCCAAAAATAGATTGTCCAAATGCATATGAAAACATAAAAACTACTGAAATAAGAGCATAAATTTCTTTTCTCTCCGTCATTGTTTTATCTGGATACAAATCTTCTGATATACTCGGCCATAATACTACTAAAGCTTGTCTATCAATATAGTTAATTACAGTCGCTAATGCTATCAAGGCAATTACCCACCATCTTAATCCTTTTATTTTCATGTTGTTTTATTTAGATTAAATCAATTCTAAACTATTTTAGAATTAAAATTTGTTTCTAAAACTATTAAAAAATACTAAGGAAACTTTATTCTTAAAATTTAGAAATGCGCCTTATCGGTATACTAATAGTTTTACTTCCCTCCTTATATGTAATTTTAAAGATAAAACTGTGCATTTTTATCTTTAAATATTTATTAGTCTATATTATAACAATAACTGTAAAGTTCTTTAAAATGAACTTTCATCATGTTTTTTGCTAATGCTTCATCTTGATCAACAATTGCATCAAAAACATTTTTATGCTCTAAAATTCCCATTTGAGCCTTACTCTCATCACAAACATGATATCTATTGAAATTTGTAATAATTCCAGGTGTGATAATCAACATCAGTTTATTTAAAGTACTATTACCACTCGCTCTTGCTATTGCCAAATGAAATAATAAATCTTCTTGAACTGCATCTTCACCTTTTAAAACTTTCTCTTCATATGCGTCTAAGGCACTTTTCATTTTAATCAAATCATTTTCAGTTCTTCTTGTTGCTGCTAAACTTACCGATTTTAGTTCTAATAAAATACGTGTTTCTACCAAAGCTTTAAAATTAGGATCTCCCAATCTTAAAATATCATCAATCATTCCGTTCATAGCAACTACTCCAATATCAGCCATAAAAGTCCCACTTTGTGGAATTGATTTTAACAAACCGTAGAATTCCAATTTCTGTATTGATTCTCTAATATTACTGCGACTTACTCCAAATTTTTCTGACAACATTCTTTCAGAAGGTAATTTATCACCTGGTTCTAAATTCTTTAAGTTAATAAGATCACGAATTTGTGAAATTATTGAGTTTTGAATTTCTACGTTTTCATTTGTTGCAATTATATCTATATTCATTTTAATTGGGTTATCAAAATTTAAGTATAAACTTAAT
Organism: Lutibacter sp.; assembly: GCF_013041805.1. GTDB lineage: Bacteria > Bacteroidota > Bacteroidia > Flavobacteriales > Flavobacteriaceae > Lutibacter. The sequence goes on along the minus strand of NZ_JABDRI010000003.1, from coordinate 15,193 downwards.
AAATTATTCATAAAAAGCATTGCAATAGATATCGTAATAATACCTAAAAAATGCTGGCTAGTACCAGTTCTCCATTTAAACTGGTACTAACAGCTTTACATCTAACTTAATTAACTCAAACTTATCATTTTATTTTTTAATGAGTTATTTCCAACTCATAATATTTCACTTTTGAATAGGAATCATTATCTAAAGAAACCAAATAGTTTCCTGCTTTAAAATAGTTTTCAAAAACACCCCATTTTTCAACATGAATATCATCATAAACTACTGATTCATTTTCATTTAATATTACTTCCATTTTTCCTTCGCTTACTTTTACTTCTAAAGCAAACTTGTTAAATCCAACAAATTCATCAAATGTATATCCTTCATCATCCCCCCAAGCATCTGTATATAATATTTCTGTACTTGAAGCATTTAAATCTTTCAATACTTTGGTTTTTACCCTTACATACCCATTAGTCCAATAAATTTTTAACATTGGCGGGGCATTATTATCATCTTCTCCAATTAAATCTCGTTGCTCATCTGTTAACCTTCCGTGAATCTGCATGATAATAGCTCTGTGATAATCACCATCACTATCTTTTGAAATATCATCCATAGAAAGTGTTCCTTTCATAATTCCTCCTTGTGCAAAAGTCCAGTTGGTTTTACCACTATCCTCTGGATTCAATAATTCTCTTAATTCTGTTCTAGAATAAGATGAATTAGCTGTTGATGCTCCTGGATATGTATAAAACACTAAAGCTCCATTTATTGAATCATTATACATAAAAGGTTTTAATGTTTCATTTTTAGCATAATCCAATATTTCAGGTGGCAACACTTCTGTTGGGTTTCCAATTGGAAGCGTTACCTTCCAATGGTTTAAATCTATATTTGGAAGAACATATTGATTTTCTAAAACTATTTCTTCGTCATCTTCCTCTAGAATTTCTTCTTCAACTTCTAAAATAGGATTCGTTTCATTTTTAGAACAACCACTAATACTAATTAACATCAGCATTAATAAAATTTTGAGACTATTATTATATGAACAAACTTTCATCAATATTCGATTAATGTGAAACACTTAATTCATAATACCTAACTTTTGAAAAAGAACCTTCATCTCTACTTTGAAAATAATTTCCAGCTTTAAAATAGTTTTCAAAAACACCCCATTTACTTATATGAATGTTTTCATAAACTTTGTATTCATTTTTATTTAGAACTACTACTAACTTTCCATCTGAAACCTTGACTTCTAAAATAAATTTTCTGAATCCCACTTCTTGTTCAAAATTAAACCCTTCATCATCATCCCACGCATCCTCATGAAGTATTTCAGGTACAGTTGCATTGATATTTTTTAGTTCTTTCGTTTTTACGCGAATTTTACCTTTATCCCAATAAATTTTTAATATTGGTGGTGCATTATTATCATCTTCCCCAATTAAATCACGTTGATCATTTGTTAATCTTCCGTGAATTTGCATAATAATAGTTCTATGATATTTACCGTTAGAATCCTTGCTTGAAGAATCCATTGCTAGCTTCCCTATCATATAAGCACCTTGCTTAAATGTCCAATTCACATTATTTTCTCCTGGCACCATTTGCTCTCTTAATTCTGTTCTTGAATATTTTGTATTCTTTGTTTTAGAATTAGTTGGCATGGCATGAAAAACAATCGCACCTTTAGTAGAATCTATATACATATAAGGTTTCGCTACTTCCATTTTTGCAAAGTTTAATATCTCTGGAGGAGAAATTTCAATTGGTTTCCCTTCCTCATTTGCAACAGGAAGCGTTACTTTCCAATGGCTTAAATCTATATTTGGAAGCTTTGTTTTCTTTTTTTTCTTTTTACGTTTCTTTTCAGTCTTAGTATCCGAATCTGAAACGCTACCCTCCTTGTTTTGGCAAGTAGCGTTCACAGATAGAAATATTGTTAATACAATTACTATTAATATATCTTTTCGGAAGTTTTTCATGATACTTATTATTCTGCTGGATAAATTTTCACATTATCTATAAACGAATCAACATCGTTAAATGTGTAGAAGAAAATAGAAACTTCTCCAACAGCATTAGATCTAAACTGAAGTTTCATTGTTGTACCACCTGAACAAGAATTGTCACTAAATTTACCTTTAGCAACTGTACCAACATGTTTCACCAATGGATTACTTGCTAAAGCAACATCACTATCACTATAATGACCATTTAAAATTAAACCTACAACACTATTGCTCTCTGCACCACCTGTTTTAATAGCATATTCGTACTCGAAAATGTAATCAGTATTAGGGCTTAATATAACAGCTTGATACGCATATCTAGTATTATCAGCTACAGGTGCACCATCTATATCTGCCGCACCTTGGCTAGATGACCATTTTGCTCCTCTTGTTTTTTCTCCATTATCTGTTCCATCATAATTTGTACAAGATCCATCAGAACTACGTCCAAAAGGATCACTCTTACCAGATGCTGGATTCGCAATTTTCCAAGCAGCAGACATTGAAGAATCATTCAAATTAAAATCTCCATGAATAATTTCTGGGTTAATAGGGCCAGCAGGTCCTCCAACAGTAACTTCTTTTGTAATAGAAGTTGGTTTATTTAGAGAGTTTGTGGTTGTTAACGTTACCATATATACCTTTTCTAAACCATCATTAGTATAGCTGTATGTTGGATTTTCTTCAGTAGAGCTACCTACACCATCTCCGAAATCCCAGCTATAACTAGTTGCAAGTTCTGAAGCGTTTGTAAAAGTAACATCATAATCACTAGCTACCTCATCAAAAATAAATTCAGGTACTGAAAGTGGCTCTCTATACAAATAAATATTATCTATATTTAGAGTTGCCTCATCAATTGCCATACCACCTGTTCCTAATTCAAATGTTATGTCGTCAATCTGAATAATTCCTTCAGAAGCAAAATCAATATCTATACCTGTCCAAACATTATTTTCTAAAGTTTGCTCAAAAGTTTTTCCTCCCATTGATATTTTTACTATATCAACACCTATTTCATAAATAGAATGAAGGTCTAAGTGAATATAATCAGCAGAAGCACCTGCTCCGAAAGCATCTGCAATACGAATAGCAGGACTAAAACTGATGGATGCGGTATTCGTGCCGTCAAGTCTCGAGTACTGAATGACATTATTCTTTATATCTCCAACTGACACTTCATTATATTCGGCAGTACTAGCATCAAAATTAGCACCTGAAACTATGTTTGAATACCCATTTAAAGCACCATCAATTTCAATACCATCACTAAAAATAGCATATACATTCTCATCAAGAATAGTTGGCGAATTTGGCGTTGATGATACAGCCGTAACTTCATGCTCAATTGTAATATCTGTTGTTTTTGTAACATTTTCAAGACCTTTGTCTGAAATCGCGGTTACTGATATTGTATATGTAACCTCTTCTTTATCATTAGGATAATCAAAAGATGCTGATCCTTGTACTCCTTCAATAATTACTGGAGCATCTATACCAAAATCTACTGAATATGAAGTGGCTCCAATTGCTAAAGGTTTTACGGTTACATACGTACCGTCTTCCATACCATTTTCATCTGGACCTACGGTTGCTTTAAAGCTTGAAAACGAAATTTCAGTAAGCCCAGTTCCCGTAAGGTTTTCGTTTGGTTGAATAATATCATATTCATCATCACAAGATAGTATGAAGCTTGTGATAAGTAAGACATATATTCCTTTTTTTAATAAATTCATCATTTTTATGTTTTTTATTTTTTAATGTCTCTCAAAATTATTTTGCTGCATAAACTTTAACATTGTCAAGGTATAAATCTACATCAGTCACAGCGTAAAACATGATAGCCATCTCACCACTTCCATTTGCGGTAAACTCCATTTCTACTTTTGTATGTGATGTTTTACCTTTTGCTTCATCTCCAACAAATTCTTTAACAGGAGTACTTGCAACTGCATTAGCACCGTCTGCAAAGTGACCATCTAAAACAACTGAAATAATTCTATTACCTCCTGGAGCTACACCTGCTTGTTCTTCAGGAGTCTTAATTGCATATTCATATTCTAAAACATATTTAACTTCACGGTCTACCAATGTAGGAGATACTATAATTGCTTGATAAGCATATCTGGTATTAGAACTTAAATAAGCTCCAGCAGAAGTTGACTTCGTCCATTTTGCACCTGCTGTTTTAGATCCATTATCTGTACCGTCATAATTTGTAAAAGACCCATCAGAACTCGAGTTAAATGGACTCGTTGTTCCTCCAGTAAAAGTCGAGAATTTCCAATCATTTTGACCGTCACTCATATCTCCATTTAAAATTGTTACTGGAATAGGTACAAATTTATCTACAACCTCCACATCTATGGTTACAGTAGTTGATGCGTTATTTCCATCAATAGCAGTTAATGTTACTGGATAAATACCTTCTCCTGCTTCGAAAGTAAAGCTAGGGTCTTTATCTGTAGACGTATTTCCTTCTCCAAAGTCCCATTCATATCTAATAGATTCAGTTGATAAATTATTGAATTCTATCTTTTTGAAATTCACTGCATTTGGAATGTAAGCAAAATTAGCTGTTGGTAAAACAGTATCCTCTATAGAGCCAGCCTCTGGTAAATCAAACTCGAAAGCTTCTTCACAGCTTACCGAGAACATTAGTACCGATACGCTTAACACCATTATTATGGTATTTTTGAATATATTTAATTGATCTTTCATAATTTTAATAGTTTAAATTGTTATTGAGGGTTTTGAGTTAAAAGACCATCACTTAAATTAATTTCCCTTGCAGGAATTGGCAGTAATAATCTTCTAATATTATAGCTCGTATAACCCATAGTAGCTGCATGTGTACCTAATACTTCGTGCGCAACTCCTAATCTTAGTAAATCAAAGAAACGATGGTTCTCAAAAGCCAATTCTACTCTTCTTTCTAGTAATAAAGCATCCTTAGTTAAAACTGCAGGTCTGTCAGCAGTTGCATCGAAACCAGCTCTCACTCTAACTTCCATAAAAGAATTAATAGCGCTTCCATCTGCAGTATCTCCACCAGCCATAATAGCCTCTGCATGCATTAATAACACATCTGAATATCGTAAAATAATCCAATCGTTACCTGCATTTGCAGGAGCTCCTCCATAAGTAGGAAGATTGCTGTCAGAAATATCAGAACCATCTGGTAAAAACTTAATTACTTCTGCATTTTCTGGTATTGGAAGATCAGCATCATCTCCAAAAGCAGCATAAGATTCGTTTGTTCTATTACCTCCACTTAGAATAAAATCTTCAACAAGATTCGTATTTACAATATTCAATCCATCTTGTCTTCCTTGACGTTTATAAGAGGTAAATTCAGATGAAAAACCTTGACTTTCATCTGGATTTCCAGACAAATATTGAACTGCAAAAATAATTTCGTTATTTAATTCGTTGTAGAATACATCTCTAAAATTAGCTTCTAAAGCAAATCCACCACCATTAATAATATCTTCACATAATTGTTTTGCTCCTGAATAGTTTGGAGTAGGCTGAGTTAAATACACTTTTGCTAAAATCCCTTGAGCTGCGGCTTTAGAAGCTCTAGATTTATGTGAATTATCTAAATAAGTAACACCTTCTTGTAAGTCTAAAACTATTTGTTCATAAACAGTTGCTACTTCGATTCTTGTAAAAAGAGCTTCTTTATCATCAGCACCTACTACTTCAGTTACCAAAGGCACAGCTCCATATAACCTTACTAAATTAAAATATGCATAAGCTCTTAAAAATTTCGCCTCTGCAGCATATTTTTGAATATTTGAAGCATTAGCTTTATCAACATATTGTAATACCGTATTAGCTCTAAAAATAATTTCATACATAGATTGATAATAATCTTCAGATTGAACATTATCAGGCTCAACTATAAATCGGTGAAAATCAGCTCTTGATCCTTCAAGTGTTTTACTTCTAGTATTATCTGATCTGTGCTCAGTTAAAAGATATTCTAATTGAACTCCTCTATTAAATCTAATTGAACTAGATTCTGTGTTTTCATTTACCCCTTGTAAGGCATCATAAATCCCAATAAGCCCAGCTTCAACATCTTTATCAGACTCGAAAAAACTATCTGCAACAATCGCAGAATCTGGTAATGGATTTAAAAATTCATCTGTATCACAAGAAACAAACATTGAAGCCCCTGTAATAGCAAAAATTAAAAATTTTATATATTTCATAATAACTATTTTCTTTGATTAAAAATTAACGTTTAACCCAATTGACATAGTACTAAACAATGGAGTACCTGCTCTTTGAGCACCATAAGATTGCGGAGTATTATTTCCATCAATAAATTCAGGATTAAACCCGTGATAATCATCAGAAGTAATGTATAATAAATTCTGACCTGTAGCATAAACTCTAAGAGATTGCATTCCTAATTTTGCCACAATATCTTCTGGAAAAGTATACCCAATATTCACATTTCTCAATGAGAAATATCCTGCACTCATAACAACATCATTTGTTTGAACTCTAGGCTGAAGAAAAGAAGCATCAGGAATAATTCCAGCATCAACTACAGCTTGTTCATCTGTTGTTGCACCTGTCCAATGTGTATAAAAGTATTGATCACCAATATTTTTCACTTCAGCACCTTGACTTCCCTGAATCATAAAAGAAAAATCAAAATCTCCATACGTAAACTCATTTGACAAACTCCAAATAATTTCTGGATATGGGTCTCCTAAAATGGTTTTATCTCCATCAGTAATTAAACCATCACCATTTAAATCTCTAACAATCACATCTTCAGAAATTCCATTGATAGGAATCCACGGAGAATCCCAATACTCATCAGATAATTCTTTATCTACAACATACCCATAAAAAGATGAGATAGGGTTTCCTACAGAATTTATCCATTGTGAATTTCTACCAAACCCATCTTCTGTTAAGGCTCCATCAGATTCACCGTAATCCAATAATTCATTTTTATTTGTAGATGCTATTAACGTTGTTTTCCAAGAAAAGTCTTCAGAAGAAATATTTCTAGTTCTTAATTCAAATTCCCATCCACTATTTTCTACTTTACCTAAATTTACAATACCATTATTAAACCCAGTAACATAAGACACAGGATTGTTCAATAATAATTGGTCACTTGTTCTAACGTAATAATCTAACGAACCAGAAATTTTACCATTTAAAAATCCAAAATCTACACCTGGGTTAAATTCTTCAGAAGCTTCCCATTGTAATAATAGGTTCGCAATATTTTTAGGAGAAACACCTGCAGTAATACCACCGTCAGTAATAGCATTGGTGTTATCTAGTTGCGCTAAGTATGGCCAAGCATTTACCAAGTCGTCTCCTACATTAAAGTTTTCAGCACCAGTAAGACCATAACTAACTCTAAACTTTAATTTACTTAGCACATCACTTTCGCTTAAGAAATCTTCATTATGAGCATTCCATCCTGCCGAAACAGCAGGGAAGTTACCCCATTTAGAGTCAACTCCAAAAACAGAACTACCATCACGTCTAAACGAAGCATTGAATAAATACTTATTTGCATATGCATAGGTTATTCTACCAAAATATCCAATTTTATTTTTTTCAATATTGAATTCACCTTCTGAAACAATTGTAGTTGCACCTTGTAAATTTTTCAACAAATCGTTAGAATAACCTGTACCTACAATTTGACTGGTTTCATACTTTCTTTTTTGGAAAGTCATCCCAGCTAAAGCACTAATTTCGTGATCGCCAATTTCTGTGTTATAAGATAATGTATTATCAGAAATTAATCTAGAGCTAAATCTATTTTGCAATAAATATTGTGCCCTACTTGCGCCACTGGCATGGTGCAATGTTCCATCCCATCTGGTTCTTTTACGCTGCTCTAAAGTTACCCCTAAAGATGACTTAGCAATAAGCCCATCCATAATTTTATAACTTAAATAAGCAGAACCTAATAATTTAGTGTTAAATTCATAATGCTCTCTCTCAACATACTGTGCATAAGGGTTTGAATCTCCAGATGTACGAGGCCTACTATCACTACCATTATTATCTAAATCTAATTCAACCAAATGATTCTCCATAAAGTAATCTCCCACTCCTACATCTGGATACGCGTCTCTATTTATAAATTGTAAGGTTTCCTCTGTATGATAAATAGGCAACCAAGGAGATTGTCTTAATGGATTATGAATAGATGTAGGTAACGCTCTTCTTTTCGAATATGAAGGTGTAGCACTCAATCCAAATTTCACTTTTTTACCAATTTTACTATCTAATTTCAATTTTGCAGAATATAACTTATAGTCATCTGTAATTACAACACCTTCATCAGAAAGGTATCTTAATGAAGAAGTAAATTTTGTATCTTCAGTTCCTCCACTCGCAGATAAAGAATGACTTGTAATGATACCTCCATCAAAGAAAACATCTTGCCAGTCTCTGTCAATACCAGTTACTTCAACTATTTTTTGCGCATACTGGGTAGTTTCCGAAAGTTGACCTGTAGCTGCTAACTCTTTAGCCGCCCATTCCGATACACTCTTTCTGTAATCATCACTTCCAAAAGCATCTTTATAACCCGTAAAGGTATTGTACGAAAATTTAGTTTCTCCAACTTTTCCAGTTTTTGTAGTAATTAAAATTACACCATTAGACCCTTCACTACCATAAATAGCTGCTGAAGCTGCATCTTTTAAAACCTCAAAAGATTCAACATCATTCATATCTAAATTCCCTAGGAACGCAGCATCAACAATTATTCCATCAACTACTACAGCTGGTCCAGAATCAGCAGTAATAGATCCAAAACCCCTTACTGTAATAGTAGGAGCAGCACCTGCTTCTGCAGAACTTGCCTGAATGTTTACCCCAGAGACTTGACCAATTAAGGCATCATCAACCCTAGCTACAGCGATTTGATCTAAATCTTCGTTGACAACTTTAGAAATTGACCCTGTAATGGTAGATTTTCTTTGAGTACCGTAACCAATAACAACTACTTCATCTAATTGACTAGTATCTTCTACTAATAGAATAGTTAATGTTCTTTGATTTACAATAGGAACAACTTTAGTTTTAAATCCCATAAATGAGACTTCTAAAATATCCCCTTCCTTAACATTTAAATTGAAAATTCCATCAAAATCTGTTGATGTTCCTGTAGAACTTCCTTTAATTACTATACTTACACCAGGAATTGGTGAATTATCTGTTTGAGATAATACTGTCCCAGTAATAGTAAAGCCTTCCTGAGCTATTAAATTAATGTTAACCATCAACATTAGAAATAGCAATAGCCTAATTTTTAAATTCATAATTTATTAATTTATGTTTAAAGTGTTAATTGTATTAATACTTACCGTATTAATGGATTAAGATTTTCATCTTATGTTTAAAACTCACTTTGTAAAACAGTAGCTCTAGTAAAATCAATTGTTTTTAGTATTTTTGCAGAATTCATGTTTTATGTAAAGTGAATCATGTTTGTTTACTTCCCTCCCATAAGAAGTAATTTTTTTAAAAAAGGATAGGTGTGCACCTATCCTTTTTTTTGTTAGCAATCGTTATACTTCATTTATATTTATTTTTTTTAATGATTAATTTTGGTTGACCAAATTGGTAAACCAGTTTGGTCAACCAAATATATGTTAATTAATTCTTAAAAAAAAATATTTTCAGAAATATTTTATATTACCTTATTTATTTGCTATTTTACCTCTAGTTAAATTGATTCTTTATAGAAAAACTATTGATTATTCCTATACTTAGACTAAAAGTTATTCCATAAAATCATCTCAAATTGGTCTAAAACATTTTTATTATGACTCTTTATCTCCAAAATAAGACACCTCATCACCACTTAAGAAATCTTCTCTTACAGGACTAAATGTGTCAATTAGCATCCCTTCTTCCAAACAAATTGCACTATGTAATAAATTAGGTTCAATATACACTCCATCTCCTGCTTCTATAATTTTCTTTACCCCATCAATATCAAATTCAAATTTACCTGAAACACAATAAGTAGCTTGTGTGTGAAAATGTTGATGTGGAGCACCTAATGCCCCATTCTCAAATTTCACTTGTACCATCATGATTTGATTATCATAACCTAAAAACTTTCTTGATACTCCTCCTCCTAACTCTTCCCATTTCATATCTTTTGTGATAATGTACTTTTCACTAAATCGTTTCATAAATTTATAATTTAACTGTTTTTATTATTTTTCTATTAATGTATAAGCGCCTTTCCAAGTAATTTCTTGACTATTAATTGTTGCTTGATGCTCCTTTTCTGGATCATTATTGATATTTGATATCACAAATACTCTAGTTTTGTTGTTGTTAGTTTCAATCTGAATAGCTGTATATGCTTTTGAATCGCTTACAACTGAAATGTTATTTATGTTGCTATAGGCATTTACTGCAAATTCAGATACAGGACTATAGGTACCGTGTGATTCTATAATTGAAGCAAAAACAAAATCTTTTGTGTCCTTTTTTCTAAGTATTAGTGCCGGTTCACTGCGTAAATTGTATGCTGGGTCATTCGCTCCTATTCGTGCTAAGATAATTTCATCGTTTTTTGATGTAACAGAAGAATATGAATAAAATTTATTATTCAACAACCAATTTAGTTTTAAATTTTTGCCATTTGAAACTACTTGAGCCTCTTTAAATAAATGTTGATAACCATTCGATTTACCAAAAATTTGAGGTGTATCTAATTTTGTATAATCAAAACTAGTTTGCATAATTTGCCCTAAATAATAGAAAGGCAAATCGTATTGATTTGTTTTATTAGAAGTCACTTTCATAATATCTAACACATAAGGATTTGGATAATCTTCATCCTTAATTGTTACCATTGTTCTGTGTAATTGCGTTCCTGGATACGCATTTTCTTCTTTTGCGCTTGCTACTTTAAGATTTTTATCATCTACACTAAATAAATATTTTTCAGAATGATGTTTGCTTCCAATTTCATATTTTCCTTGAAAATGAGAATTTTCATTTTGCACAATTGTATTATGTGCAATAGTTTGTTTTGCCCAAGTTTTATTTTCTTTTAAATAATTTCCTCCTCCTTTTTGCTCAATATTTACATAACGCGCTAAACCATAATCTTGCACAACCTCTTCACCATCATCAAATAATGAATATGACAATTTATCAAAATGACCATGACTTAATCCATGAGCTGAATATTTATAAACCAATTCCATTGGACCACTTCTTAAAATGCCAACAGCTCCTTCATCTCCATTTGCGCCATCAGAAAGTTCGATGGATTTTTTATCGAAAGGTTTTGCTTTTCCTTCTTTTATACCAAGAGCAACCGCAAATCCGGCATCATCAAGAGTTACTTTGTGCTGCTTTTCAGCAATACTTAATAACTCTGGATTGTTTCCTCCAAAGTGATAAGCAATATCAACTGAAGACACCAAGGATTTTGAGTAGTATGACATTCCTTTTTGAGCATCATTTAGCGTAAAGAATTCTCCGTCCGCATCAGACAGATTAATTAACGCATCAACTCCTTTTAGTAACACACTATCTTTATATTGAAAAATATTTAAATCTGGTCTATTGTTATGCAATGCTTCGGCAAAAATTAAAAATGGATACATAGCATAACGCTGATAATAAGGACCTTCTGTATAATATCCATCAGGTGAAAATGGCTCATCTAAATTAGCAAAGAAACCTACTTTCTGTCCTTCTGTTTGAATAAAACCGCCATCATTATCTTTCATTCCCTTTTGAAGATTGTCAGTTTTTAAACCATATAAAGCTTTTTGCAATAAAGAGTCATCGTCCATAACTAGAGCAATCATACCAACTGCTACATTACCCCAAGTACTATGGTTATGTACTCTATTAAAAAACTGTGGATTACCTTTAGAAATAAAATCTGCAAATGGTCTAAATAAATCCGATTCTAACACAGTACGCTCTTCTTCTGACAAATAGTTATAAATGCAATCGTAAGCTTGACTTGAATATACTAACCAATTAGAATCGTTTAAACATTGCCAAAACAATTTTCCTCTCGCATACGAGCGTGTTTGTGGATGAACTGGCAATTTAGGATACATTTCAGCATATTCAAACAACATATTTTTAACATACTCAGCATATGTGTCATCATCTAAAATCTGGTATAAAACTCCTGCTTTTTGCATCATCAAGAAATTTTTCTTATGCTGCTCATGAGTATAGCCACCCGATAAATCTTTAGGAATAGGAACTTGAATGCCAGCAATTATTTCAGCATCAATTTCTTCCTTTACTATTGCCAAAGTTTCATCAAACAAAGGAATATTTCCTAAATTTTTTCGAATAGTTTGTACGCCCTTTTGAGTTAGTACAAGTTTTGGATGACTACTATCTGTGCCTTCTTGCGGTTGAATACTAGAATTATTAGTACAAGAAAACAATGTTATTTGTACAAAAATTAGAATTATAATTAGATAGTTATGCTTTGATAATTTACACATATTAAATTGGTTAACCAGTTTGGTTTACCAAATATATGGATATTTGTTTGTTAATCAAAGGTTTTAATAAAAAATAAAATATGTTTAAAATTAACAGCCAAAATAAGTATTGTATTTCATCAGTAAAAAATAAGTTTAAAGCTATAATTTATTTTTTTAATCTGAAAAATCTAACCTATTAATAGAGACAATTAAAAGCCTTCGTAAGACTCATTTTAAAAGGTCTATAATTAATTCTGTATTGCTATTTAAATTGACAGTATAAATAGAATCTTATTAAATTTCATTTTCTCTTATTCATAAATAAGAATTATTAATTAATATTAATTCGTTTCAACTCATAAAGATGCCCATTTTTATATTTCATTACCCATAAAAATGGGACTAATAAAAAAAAGCCACCAATCATAGCTCCAACATCAATTTCCTCATCTTTTGAAAAAGTAGCTTTGTATATTTTGTACCCTTCCTTTTCAATTCTTATTATATTTGTACTTCCTACTATTTTTGAATCTTTGTGTTTATAGGGAGTATTCCCTACCATCTCTCCATTTACATATAATTTTGAGTTAGATGGAATAGAATCAATTATGGTCATGCTAGCACAGCTTTGAAGCATTACTATAATTGATAATAAAATTGACATTGACTTTAATATATGTATTTTCATTTTTACGGTTATTATCTTATATGTTCATGAAAAACGGATTAATTAAGATTCCTTTTTAGTAAATCATAATTAATCCGTAAGAGGTTTTATTCAATGAATCTATTTAAATTCAACAATATCTGCGCTAACATAGCATTTTACAGTATAAACTATTCCTAAGAAATTTGATATTTTAAAATCAACGGCTAAATTTGCTATAGCCTGGTTACTTCTCAAAGGATTATTAGCTAACATTTTTTGCTTAGCCTCGTTTACAATTGCTTCTCTCTTCATTCCACCAAAACCAAGAACATATGTTGCTTGAGATAAGCCCTGAACATTTTTTTCTGCATATGTAAAATTATTTGAACTTAAAGCAGCTGAGTCTGACATTGATCCTGTTAGGCCAGCAGCACAACTGCTTACAAAAAGTGCAATTGATAGAATAAAAACTGATTTTAACATTATTTTTTTCATATAATAATTATATTTTTTCCTACTCGTAAGGCTTTTCAGTAACGCCACGTTTTTTTAAGTGGGATCTGTCCTCCACTCATGTCTTAAAATTAATTTTTAAAACTATGACTCAAATTTAACCTCATTAAAAAACAAAACCTTACGGCTTTCCGTAAGGTTGTGTACTTTTTCTCTTTTCCAATTATTGAATAGCAAATTCCCTAATAATTTAGTCAAATGTAAGTTCTTAAAATAAAAAATACTTACGGGTTTCCGTAAGTATTTCAATAAAATGAATATTTTTTAAATCAGTCCCAAATCTTTTGCTATGGATACCAAATGTGCTGGATTATTAGCGTTAAAATGCTCTTTTAAAAACTTTAATCGTTTTTCGATAGCGCTAACACTTGTTGGCGACCAATTCTTTGTTTTAAGTTCTTCGCTAATTTGCTCTTGTAAGTATCCTTTTGAAAGGCACTCTATTAAAAAAATATCATAGTCTGCTATTTCAATAGCTTCACTTTTAGAAATTGCTTTGGCACAATGTCTAGAAATATAAGTACGCTCAGAATTGTATAGTTGCTGTAAGGATTGTTTTAGTTCTCGAAGTCCTTCTCTACTCTTCCAAACATAGCCATTTATTTTATGCTCATTAAATAACGTTTGAATGGTATAGGTTTTATCTTCAATTGAAAACACCACAATTTTTAAGGTTGGGAATTCTTTACGTACTTCTTTTACGAGTTCAACACCAGAAGTGATTTTTTGCGGAATACCATCTTTGTCAAAAGATAAATCACTTATTAATAAATCATACGGTTCTTTATCTAATAATTTAGCGCACTTTAATTTCAAAAGAGCTTCATCACAATATTGTACATAATCTATTTGCGCTATTCCTAATTTGTTGAGTTCTGACTTTATTCCACTATTAATAAAGTCCATATCTTCAGCTATTAAAACTTTTTGAAACATATCAATTATTTTTTTAAGTCAATGAATGCTTTAAATCCATTATTTAAAGATGTTTCAAAAGTAATAGTTCCGTTGATGGATTTTATACGGGTTTCCACATTGCTTAATCCATTTTTAAATCGGAGATCTTTCATGTCCAATCCAATTCCATTGTCAGAATAATTGATATAAAAGTGGTTTTGATTATGTTTAAAAGTGATGGCTACTAATTTGGCTTCGCTATGTTTTCGCATATTCACCATTAATTCTTGTAGAACTCTATACAACTCTATTTGCTTATCTGGTGATATTTTAGGGAGACCTACTGTGTGAATATCCTTTACAATAATAGTGGTTGTATCAGAATTAAAATTGGTAAGCATTGTTTTTAAGAAATGTTCAAACTTTTCCCCAGTTTCAATTGTATTGTTTTCGTGAGAAATATTACGAGTTAATAAATACACCTTCTCTAAATCATCTAAAAGTTTTCTCTTAGGCTCTTCAGTATATTGCACCTTATTCATAATATTTACCACATTATTGGCAACCTCATCATGAATTTTTTTTGCAATGCGTGTTTCGGTTTTGTATACCTCTTCGCGTTTTTCTTGCTGATG
>NZ_JABDRI010000056.1 GCF_013041805.1 Lutibacter sp. | reverse complement strand
AGTATCCCTTACATAATTGGCAACAAATAAACTTTGAATATCTCCGTACATATTTGCATCATCATCAAATAAATCGACTTCACCCGTTTCAATGAAAAGCCTACAATGATGTTCTCTAAGAGTTTCTAGTACGATATATCTTGTTTGTGGATTTCTCTCTAGTCGATTTTGGACCCAAATGAACATTGATGTTACTTTGCCCTCTTCTATATCGTTGAGTAACCTATCAAGCTCTTGGCGCTCTTCTATTGGTAGTGTACCACTTACATTTTCTTCTTTATAAAGTTTATAGGATAATCCCAATTTGGAAGCGAGAGCTATCCCAAGTAGTTCTTGTTCATGAATAGAACGGTCTTTTCCTTCTTCCTTATCTCCTGAAATTCTGCATAGAATACCTAACATAGTATGATTATTTAGTTTAGTAAATATAAGACTTTAATTTTACCCTTACAATTATTGAATTAACCTTAGTCTTTAAAGTTGCCAACAAAATGTTTGCATTATCAGGATTAAATCATCAACCAACAACGGTTAATTTAAAATGTGATCCAGAAAGAGCTATTGAGCTTCGTGAACAGTACAGTGGAATAATAGAAGGCTTTCATATGAATAAAAAATTATGGAATACAATTGCTATTGAAGGGGGAATACCAAATAGTTTAATTGAAGAGCTTATAGATCACTCTTACGAATTGGTCGTTAAAAATATGACTAAAAAGCTACAAAGAGAACTAGGTTTTCTTTAATGTTTCTTCCTATATTCTGAAGGTGTAACACCTTTAATCGCTTTAAATTTTCTATTAAAATTTGCTAAATTATTGAAGCCAGATTTATAAGAAATTTCGGTAATATTTAAATCGTTATTTTTAGTTAGCAATTTACAAGCATTACCAATACGTATATCAATTAAAAAATTCACAAAAGTTTTATTAGTGCGTTGTTTAAAATATCTGCAAAAAGCATTAGGGGTCATATTTGCAATATCAGAAACTTGGTCAAGTGTAACTTCTTTATGATAGTTATTCATAGTATATTGAAAAATATCACTCATACGCTTTCCTTCATTCCCTCCATACTTTTTAAGGTTTATGAGCGAAGATAAAGTGCGCTTTTTCGATACAGATATTAAGCGTAGTACTTCCAAAAATGAAATAAACTGATCGTATTTTGGTAACTCACCAATATTAGATAATAATTGAAAAAGGTTCTTTTTGTTAGAAAAAACTTGAAGTCCAAGACCAATTTCATTAAAAAAATCTTGAAAATTCTCAAATTCAGGCAAATTGAAAAATCCTTCACCATATGAGTTTTTAGAAAAGAATAATGAGATCATTTCTGTTTCCTCTTCTAAAGACTTATCTTTTTTAAAGATATGAGGTAGGTTTTCGCCTATCACAAAAATATCATCCTTTTTAAATTCACCCACACAATCACCTATTATATAAGTTCCTTCACCTTCTGTAATTAAACTTATTTGAATTTCTTTGTGTTGATGTAACTTTTCATAGAAAGATTCACCTTTATAATGTTGAATGTACAAGGTAACATTTTCAGGCTTTGGAATTTTAAAAGGTAAAACTTTCATGTATTTGCTATGCTTAAATTAATCTTATTTGTGACGAAAATACAAATAAAATACAAATAATAAGGTAAAATAATACTGTAAATTGATAGAAATATCTAATTTATCAGTTGGTAGTTGTATTAAATTTGGGAAAAAGAAAGTCATGAATATACAATGGGAAGGTGTTATGCCTGCAGTAACAACAAAATTTACATCAGATGATCAATTAGATTTAGTAAATTTTGAAATTAATATTAACGCACAATTAGAAGCAGGGGTTAACGGAATTATCCTTGGAGGAACCTTAGGAGAAGCGAGTACTTTAACCGATATTGAGAAAAAAGTATTGATAAAAAAAACGGTTGATATTGTAAAAGGAAAAGTTCCAGTAATTCTCAATATTGCAGAGCAATCTACTACTGTTGCCATTGATGCTGCAAAAAAAGCGATGGAATATGGCGCAACAGGTTTAATGATGTTGCCACCAATGCGTTATAAAGCAGATGCTAGAGAAACCGTTACCTATTTTAAAAAAGTGGCGAATAGCACACCACTACCCATAATGATTTACAATAACCCTGTAGATTATGGAATTGAAGTTACCTTAAGCATGTTCGAAGAATTATCCGAATGCAAAAATATACAGGCAGTGAAAGAATCAACACGAGACCTTTCAAATGTTACAAGAATGAGGAACCGGTTTGGAGATCGTTTTAATATTTTATGTGGTGTTGATACCTTGGCACTGGAAAGTTTATTAATGGGTGCAAATGGCTGGGTTGCTGGTTTAGTCTGTGCTTTCCCCGCTGAAACAGTCACTATATATAAATTAGTAAAAGCAGGCAGAATTAAAGAAGCAATAGAAATATATAGTTGGTTTTTACCATTGCTAGAGTTAGATATAAATACTAAATTAGTACAAAATATTAAGTTGGCAGAAGTTGCAACAGGAATTGGAACAGAATATGTTCGTGAACCTCGCTTACCTTTAGTTGGAGAAGAAAGAAGGCATGTGCTTGAAATTGTTGATAAAGGAATAAAAACACGACCGGTATTGCCAAAATTATAACAACTTTAAAATTACAATTATCAAATGATTACAGGAAAAAATTATATTGGAAATGTATTGTCTTCTATTGGAAAAATTACTTTTAAAACATTCAATCCAAAATCAAATACTGAAAACGATATTGTTTACACAGAAGCTTCACAAATTGAAATTGATAAAGCAGTTTCGCTTGCTACTGAAGCTTATAAATCTTTCAAAAATGTTTCAGGTGCTAAAAAAAGTGAATTTTTAAACGAAATAGCCAATGAAATTGAGGTATTAGGAGATGATTTAATTAAAACATTTTGTTCAGAAACTGGACTGCCAGAAGGCAGAGCGCTTGGAGAAAGAGGAAGAACTACTTTTCAATTACGATCATTCGCTAATTTAGTAAAAGAAGGCTCTTGGGTTGAAGCAACTATTGATACGGCTCAACCAGATAGGCAACCAATTCCAAAGGTTGATATTCGAAAAATGATGATTCCGATAGGTCCAGTAGTAGTATTTGGTGCTAGTAATTTCCCATTAGCCTATTCTACAGCTGGAGGAGATACCGCTGCTGCTCTAGCAGCTGGTTGCCCTGTGATTGTAAAATCACATCCAATGCACGCGGGTACAGGCGAATTAGTTGCTTCTGCCATTATTAAAGCTGCATTAAAAACAGGAATGCCAAATGGTGTTTTTTCAAATTTAAACAGTAGTGGAATTGATGTAGGTGTAAAATTAGTTCAGCATCCACAAGTAAAAGCAGTTGGATTTACTGGCAGTATTCGAGGTGGTAGAGCATTATTTGATATGGCGGCTCAACGAGCAGAACCTATTCCAGTTTTTGCAGAAATGGGAAGTGTAAATCCAGTTGTAATTTTACCAAATGCAGCTAAAAATAAGGGAGAATTTTGGGCAAAAACGTATGCAGGTTCAATAACTCTGGGCTCAGGTCAATTTTGTACAAATCCCGGCTTAATTTTAGGAATGAAGGGAGACGATTTATCAAATTTCATTCAAGTTTTATCTGAGGAAATTATAAAAGTTGAACCTTCATGTATGTTACATCCAAATATAATTGGAGCTTATGAAAATAACAAAGCTAAAATGCAATCTCAAAAGGGATTACAAACCGTTGTCGCTTTTGATAAAGATGTCTCAACTAATTTCGCTAGACAGATAATTACAACAGTTGAAGGCGCTACTTTTTTAAAGAATACATCATTGCATCAAGAAGTTTTTGGTCCATTTTCTATGGTTGTTCAATGCGAAGATAACGAACAATTGGAGCAAATAATTTCAAATTTGGAAGGACAATTAACAGGAACGATTTTAACTGAAAACGATGAAATAGGAAGTTTTACTAAAGTTGTGGCAGCGCTTCAAAACAGAGTAGGTCGTATTATTTATAATGGAGTACCAACTGGAGTTGAAGTTTGTCCCGCGATGGTTCATGGAGGTCCTTATCCGGCATCAACAGATAGCAGGTTTACGGCAGTTGGAATAAATTCTATAAAAAGATGGGTACGACCATTTAGCTTTCAAAGTTGGCCAAATGAATTATTGCCACAAGAATTGAGAAACGAAAATCCACTTGGAATTTCACGAGTAATTGATGGAAAAACAACGACCAACCCTTTATAGCTTAATATGAGTAGAACCACTTTTTCTTGCATAGATGCGCATACTTGTGGTAACCCCGTAAGAGTTATAAAATCGGGAGGTCCAAATCTTATTGGAAATTCAATGAGTGAAAAGCGTCAACATTTTTTAAAAGAATATGATTGGATTCGTAAAGGTTTAATGTTCGAACCTCGAGGACATGATATGATGAGCGGGAGTATTTTATTTCCACCTCATAATAAGGATAATGACTTTGCTATTTTATTTATTGAAACATCTGGTTGTTTACCCATGTGTGGACATGGAACAATTGGTACAATTACAGTAGCAATAGAAGAGAGTTTAATAATTCCAAATACACCGGGAAAAGTAAAAATGGAAGCTCCGGCTGGATTGGTTGAAATTGAGTATCAGCAAACAGGTGAAAAAGTAGATTGGGTAAAATTGACCAATGTAAAATCATTTTTAGCGGAAGAAAATCTCACGATCAATTGCCCCGAGTTAGGTGAAATTACATTTGATGTTGCTTATGGAGGAAATTATTATGCTATTGTTGATCCACAAGAAAATTTTAGTGGAGTTCATAATTTTACTGCGAGTAAATTAATTCAGTACTCCCAAACAATACGCACTCGGATTAATGAAAAATATACAAATTTATTTATTCATCCAGAGGATGAAACAATAAGAGATGTTTCTCATATTATGTGGACTGGAAACCCAATAGATTCAAAATCTTCAGGTAGAAATGCTGTTTTTTATGGAGATAAAGCAATTGACCGTTCACCTTGTGGAACTGGAACTTCAGCACGAATGGCGCAATTATATGAAAAAGGTAAATTAAAAAAAGGCGAAGAATTTATTCATGAAAGTTTTATTGGTTCAAAGTTTATAGGTGAAATTGTAGAGGAAACTAAATTAGGGAAAATTTCTGCAATTATTCCAAGTATTAAAGGTTGGGCAAAAATATATGGATACAACACTATCATTATTGATGATGAAGATGATCCGTATGCACACGGATTTCAAGTTTTATAAAATATGAGTAAAAAAGTACTGATTATTGGAGGTGGAATTATAGGTTTATGTTCCGCTTATTACTTACGAAAAGAAGGGCATAGTGTTACTGTGATTGATAAATCAAATATGTTGGATGGAGCTTCTTATGGAAATGCGGGTATGATAGTTCCTAGTCATATCATTCCATTAGCTCAACCAGGGATGATTAAAAAAGGAATTAAATGGATATTGAATCCCAAAAGTCCGTTTTATGTTAGGCCAGGTTTTAGTTATGATCTTATTGATTGGCTATTTAAGTTCTATAAAAACTCTAATCAGAAACATGTAGATAATTCGATGTCTCATTTAAAAAACCTTTCTTTTTTGAGTAAAGAATTATATCAGGAATTTGCGAAAGCATCAAAACAATTTTTATATGAAGAAAAAGGTTTATTGATGTTGTATCAAAATGAAAAAGTTGGGGAGGAAGAAATTAAAACAGCTCAAATAGCAAAACGTTTTGGAATTGAAATTGATTTTTTAGATAAAGAAGGAATTCAAAATTTAGAAAAAAATACTGTTGTAAACGCTTTGGGAGCGGTTCACTACAAAACAGACGCGCATTTATCACCAAATCTTTTTATGAAATTCTTAAAAGAAGAATTATTAAAAATGAATGTTGAAATTCAGACTAATACTGAAATTATTGATTTTAAATCAACAAAAAGTACGATAAATGAGATTATGACAAATAAAGGAGTAATTAAAGCAGATTCTTTTGTGGTAGCCGCAGGTTCTTGGAGCCCAAAAGTATTAAGTAAGTTGGATATTAAACTATCATTGTTACCAGGGAAAGGTTATAGTTTTGATATTTTAAAGCAACTGAACTCACCTTCCGTGCCATCTATTTTATGTGATGGAAAAGTGGCAGTGACACCATTAGATTCTTCGATTAGATTTGGTGGGACTTTAGAAATAACAAATACAAATGATACTCAAATAAATTTGATGCGATTAGGTGGAATTGAAGATACTATTAATAATTTCTATCCTGAATTTGAATTTCAAACTCTTGAAAACAAAAAAATTTGGTCTGGTTTTAGGCCTTGTACACCAAATGGTTTGCCCATTATTGAAAAGCCGAATAAATTTTCTAATTTAATTATTTCAACGGGTCATGCAATGATGGGCTTGAGTTTGGCACCTGCAACTGGTAAACTAGTATCCGAATTAGTTTCTGAAGCACATACATCAATTGATATTTCAGCATTTAAGATGAAATAATTTAATTTTGATTAATTTTGACAAATGACTTTTATTGATATTTTAATAAAATTACGAAAAATTGTACGTTCGGTTAACTTGGAGAGTAAACGAGTTGAAAAAGAGCAAGGAGTAAGCATCCCTCAATTATTATGTTTACAGTATTTGGCAGAACAGGAAGATTATAGAACAAATGCAGCTAAACTAAAAACTTTTTTAAACTTAAATGCTAGTACTATTTCTGGAATTTTAAGAAGATTAGAAAGGAAAGGTTTTGTGGCAAAACTTCCAAATGCATCAGATAAAAGAGTTACTTTAATTTCATTAACAACAGTTGGTTTAGAATTATTGCAAAATGCTCCAATTACTTTTCAGCAAAAATTAAGTAAAAAATTGCAAGCGCTTCCACCAGAAAAATTACAAACTATTATTGATGGAATTGATATTTTAACAAATATAATGGAGGTTGAAGAGCTTGATGCTTCACCCATTATTACTTCTGAAGAATTTTCTAAAGAATAGAAATTCTCATATTAGCATTTTATTAATTTAATATAGCTTCTATAGAAACTATATTGATATCTTAATAATTAAAGTTTTTTAATATTAATAGTTGTGAAATAATTAAGGTTTAGTGTTTTTTTATTAATAAACCTTATACTTTATTAATTGTTTCTATAGAAACAATTTCGTATTTTAGCACAGATTTTAAAAATTAAATTTATATATATGTTAATAATTCCAGTAAAAGATGGTGAAAATATTGATAGAGCTTTAAAACGCTATAAGAGAAAAACGCGAAATACAAAGTTGATAAATCAATTAAGAGAGAATAAACACTTCACAAAAAAGTCTGTAAAACGAAGAAAACAAATAGAAAAGGCTTGCTATAAACAACATTTACAAGACCAGGAAAATCAATAAAATGATTAATTTTAGTATTTACAATAAAGTAGCAAAACCAACCGCACAACAAAAAGAAGAAATAGTAGCATTCTTGTATAAGCATTTAGAGGAGTATGGCGATAAAAGAAATGACATTTTAAAATGTTTGAATTATGCTATTGAAGACTTAGACCATTCGTTTGGTGGATTTGTTCTTATCATAAAAGAAAATACAAAAATCTTAGGCGCGACCATTATTAATGAAACTGGAATGGGAGGATATATTCCAGAAAACATTCTTGTTTACATTGCGGTACATAATAATGCGAGAGGAAAAGGTGTTGGTAAAAAACTAATGCAAAAAGCCATTGAAATTACGAATGGAGATATTGCATTACATGTAGAGCCAAACAATCCTGCAAAGCACTTATATGAGAAATTGGGATTTGAGAATAAGTACTTAGAAATGCGTTTAAAAAAATAGTAGAGATTATATATGGAAATTGTAGATATTATTGTTTTTATAATATATATGATCTTAGTCCTAGGAATAGGTTTTTACTATTTTAAAAAAAATAAGGATGTTAAAGATTATTACATTGGTGGTGGTAAAATGAATAGTCTTCATGTTGGACTTTCGGTTGTTGCTACAGATGTAGGAGGCGGATTTTCAATTGGTTTAGGAGGATTAGGATTTATGATGGGCTTGTCAGGTTCGTGGATGCTTTTTACAGGATTAATTGGTGCTTGGCTTAGTGCTGTGTTTTTAATTCCCAAAGTGGTAAAGCAAGGTAATTTATATGGTTTTTTAACCTTCCCAGAATTTTTAAAACACAACTATGGAGCAACTGTAGCTATGGTTGCCGGAGTTATATCTTTTATAGGATATTTAGGGTTTACCTCGTCACAGTTTTTAGCTGGTGCAAAATTAGCCACAGGAACATTTCCAAGTCTTGATTTATTAGATGCCTTGTTAATTATGGGGGGAATTGCACTTTTATACACTGTTTTTGGAGGTATGAAAGCTGTAATTTACACAGATACTTTTCAATGGATTATTTTGATGTTTGGTTTAATTTTTATTGGAATACCAATTGCTTACAATTATTTAGGGGGTTACCACGAAATTGTAGATGCCTTACCCAATAAGTTTTACTCTTTACAAAATGTATCGTGGGTGCAACTAGTAAATTGGTTTGTTATTATTGTGCCTATTTGGTTTGTTGGAATGACACTTTATCAGAGAATTTATTCGTGTAAAAGTGAAGAAACTGCAAAAAAAGCATGGTTTATAGCTGGGTTGTTCGAATATCCAGTTATGGCATTTATGGGTGTGATTTTGGGTTTATTTGCAAGAGTTGCAGCAGCAAAGGGACTTTTTATAGCCGATGGGTATGAAAATGCTTTGCAAATGGATCCAGAAATGGGAATGCCTATTTTACTTAAAACGGTTCTTCCTGTTGGCTTTATGGGTTTAATGTTATCTGCCTATTTTTCGGCAATAATGTCAACAGCAGACAGTTGTTTATTAGCAGCTTCGGGAAATTTTGTAACTGATATTTTAGGGTTGAAAGATTTAAGTCCAAACACCATAAGAATTTCGCAAATCACTACTTTTTTAATTGGAGGTATATCAATTCTTATTGCAAGTAGTATGCAAAGTGTTTTAGATTTAATGCTTTTGTCTTATTCCTTTATGGTGTCTGGTTTGTTAATTCCTGTGCTAGGTATTCTTATTTCCAAAAAAAGAAAACCAAAGGCTGCATTGGCTGCAATGTTATTAGGTGGTTTTTCCACATTAATTTTAACATTTTTAAAAGTAGAAATTCCCTATGGTTTCGATCCAATTTTAATAGGAATTTCATTATCACTATTAGCTTATTTAGTTGTTAAAAAATAAACGACGAAATTATTATGTCAGAAATATTAACTGTTGAAGAATTAAAATATTTAACAAATTTCAGAAAAAAATTACATCAATTTCCGGAATTATCAGGAAATGAAAAGAAAACAGCTCAAGCTATTGTGGACGAATTAAAACGATGTAATCCAACAACAATTATAACTAAACTTGGAGGGTACGGTGTTGCTGCAGTTTTTAATGGAGATTTAAAAGGAAAGACCATACTCTTTAGAGCAGAATTAGATGCTTTACCTATTGTAGAAGAAAATACTTTTGATCATGTATCTAAACATTCAGGAATTTCTCATAAATGTGGACATGATGGCCACGCTGCCATACTAATAGGTTTGGCAAGAGTTTTAAAAAAAAAGCCTCTATTAAAAGGAAAAGTTATTTTATTATTTCAACCATCAGAAGAAAATGGAAA
>NZ_JABDRI010000054.1 GCF_013041805.1 Lutibacter sp. | reverse complement strand
TGGAATAAACATTTTACCAATAGGGAATTTTCAATTCCAATTCAAAAATCTTCTGGTGTTTATATTGTAAAATTCAAAACCATAAATGGTATTATTTCTAAAAAAATTGTATTGAATTAATACATTATAATTATACGTAATTCAATCAAAAAAATTCTTTAAACCACTAAAATTTGCTTTTTTAGTGGTTTTTTATATAAATAAATGGTACCTTTTTGGCAATAAATGGTAAAATATAAACGTAGCAAACCCCATTTTAGGGGTTTTACAAGCGTAAAAAACTAATAAATGGTACGTTTTTGTAAACAAATGGTAAATAAGTTGTTTTTTTGGTTATTTTTATAGAATTATTGTGTAAATTTACATAACAAAATAAAAGACCAAGTAGTCTTTTATAAAAAAGCATAAATATTAATAGAATAAACAAATAATTTATTTTTAATCAAGGTTTTTCTAACGAATTTCTTACTAAATCAAAAGTTATGAAAAAATCACTTACTTTAATCGTTTTATGTTGCTGTTTTTCGGTGGTAACATTTTCTTCAAATATAACTACTATAAATCAAGACGATTTGCGTCCAAAATTTAGAATTGGTTTTAACGCACCTGAAATAGATCATAGACAAATTTTACTAACAATAGACGAAAACACCTGCGATGGTTTTGATTGGGGTTATGATGCAGAGATTTTTCAAATTTTTAACGATGATATGTATTGGTTGTTGGATAATACCAAGTATGTTATTCAGGCTACCAATTGTTTAGCAGAAGAGAAAGAGTTTGCTTTAGGTATTAGAACCGTAAATGGAGGTTTAATTACTATTGGAATAGATCAAATTGAAAATCCAATTGAAGGCTATACACTTTATTTAAAAGATAAAGTACTCAATGAAATATATAATATTGAAGAAGAAGCTTATCAAGTGGCATTGGAAGCAGGGGAATATCATTCTAGATTCGTAATAATTTTTATAAGTACAGATTTAGATGAAGATGATATTTTAGTTGATACAAATACAGGTAACCTTATTGGTACAGACACTAATTATAGCGAAAATACCAAAGGAAATGAAAATGATTATTATGTAAATGATAATGAGCTACTAGAAATAAATAACGGTTCTGACCTAAAGTCTAACTTAATTATGTACGTGGCTAATGGATACAAAACCTTAACAGTTAAAAATACAAAACAAATAAAAATAAATAATCTTATTTTATACAATAGACTAGGTCAAATTACGCAGGTTTGGGATAATGTGAATTATTTAAATAACGAACAATTAAACCTACAAATTAACGCAAAAAAAGGAGTTTACATTATCCAAGCGACCACAGAAAAAGGAAATATTTCTAAAAGAATTTTACTATAATACCTATAAAACAGTTATGTAGCCATAGTTATTAACAATTTGTTAATAATTATAGGCTATTTGTTTATTAGGTTATGCAATAATTGTATTTGTAAGAAAAAATCCTTATTATTGCATAACCCAATTATAATGAATGAATTATGTATTTTAAACCCCAAATACTTAAAATAGCACTGTTCTGTGCAATTTTCTTTTCTATTAATTTTGCTTTTTCGCAAACATCATCTCAAACTTTTTTTACTGTTGATAATGGAACTGTCACAAATGAATTTACAGTTCCGGCAGGGGTTACTCAGCTAACAGTTGAAACATGGGGAGCAGGTGGAGCAGGAGTTGGTACTAATGTAGGAGGAGGAGGAGGAGGAGCTTTTGCAACTAACATTATTTCAGTTACTTCAGGGCAAACTTATACAATTGTTGTTGGAGCAGGAGCTAGTACAAATACTTCAGGTGGAAATTCTTATGTTTATTTAGTTTCAGGAACCAATTTGGTGGAAGCTGGAGGTGGATCTTCTACTACTTCTACTACTGGAGCAAATGGAGGAACAGTAATAATTGGAACAGGTTATGTAGGGGGAACTGGAGCTAATGGAGTGAATTCAGGTTCTCCTAGTGGTCGTCGTGGTGGAGGTGGAGGTTCTTCAGCAGGAACTGGAGCTAATGGAGCTAATGGAAATAACGGTATCGGAGGTACAGCTCCAGCAGGTGGTGGAGACGGTGGTGATGATGGAGTAAACGGAAGCACTCCAGGTGGTGGTGGTGGTGGTAATGGGAATGGTGCTGATGGGCAGATAATTATAACATATACTGTTGTATTATCACCTCCAACAATAACAAGCCTTGGTTCAACAAGTGGTTGTGAAGGTACTTCAATAACAATTAATGGAACAAACTTAACAGGTGCAACTGCAGCTAATGTAACTATTGGTGGAACTCCAGTAACATCAATAACCTCAAATAACGGAACAACTATTGTTGCAGTTATTGGAGCAGGAACTACAGGTACAGTTTCCGTAACTACCCCGGGCGGAACCGCTACAAGTGTGGCTACTTTTACGGTAAATTTAGCACCAACAATTACATCTACAACTCCTGCATCAGGTACTGGAACCGCTTCTCTTACTTTGGGCGCAACAGCATCGAGTGGTACTATTTCTTGGTATGCAAATTCAACAGGTGGTGCGGTTTTAGCTACAGGAACCAGTTTTACAACACCTCCTATTTCAACAACAACAACCTATTATGTTGAAGCTAATAATGGTACTTGTATATCTTCGCCTAGAACACCAGTTGTTGCAAGTTTTGCTACTTTTTCTGAAGTTATTGTTTCTGTGAATTGGCCAAGTTCATCCTCAGAAAATAGAGTTAAGATATTTAATCCATCAGGTGAATTAATTTCTACCATTGATAATGGATATTTAAGTAATTCTAATACATCTTACTCCAATACAATTAATTTAGGTTGTTTAGAAGATTTAAACAATTATTATTTTACGATGTATGATGGAAATAATAATGGTTGGGATGGAGCAGATAATATTACTATTACTGTTGGTGGAACTACCGTAATAAATCAAAATGGAGACACAGCTAATACTGCAGGTGTAACAGTAAATTTTAATGTTTCAGGAGGAGGCTGTGCCCTTTTAAGTCCTTTAACTATTGCTCCTGGGGGCGTTACTGATAAAATCCAATTATGGCTAAAAGCAGATAAAGGAATAACTAAAAATGGGTCTGACGAAGTAACAACTTGGGCAACTCAAGCATATGGTTCAAATGCTACTATTAATACACCTGGGCAAGAACCAACTTATAGAGATGCCGCGGCTTACAATGTGAATTTTAATCCAGTTGTCGACTTTGATAGCAATTATACACTTTCACCTTTAGACGAATTTTTTACATATAATAACACAAATGGAGATTTCATGGAAGGATCTTCAGGCTTTTATACACAAGAAATGTTTATTGTTCTAATTCCAGATGTTCCTATTAATTCAACTTTTGGAAATATGGATTTATTTTGTGGTGATGAAAGTTTATTAAAAGATGAAGAAGATGTAACAGGAATTGGTTTTGGGTTATATTCAGTTAGGGCTACTGATGAAGTTTTATCTTATGCTATAGGAACTTCATTAAAAAGTCCCCCATACATAGGGTATGGAGTTGTTGATAATAGTACAGGCACAAATTATAATAATGTAGGTATAATTAACACTAGAAATAGTGCTTCCGTTTATGCACAAGAATTATCCTACAATGCAAATGATGTTAAAACCTATGAAAATGATTTAACAGCATATTCAAATGTAAATGACTCTAGGTATTGGATAGGTAGAAGTGAAGCTTATGAAGCTGCTACTGACGCCAGAATAGCAGAAATAATAACTTATTCATCTCGTAAAGATGATATTAGTGAACGTAACAGAATAGAAAGTTATTTAGCCATTAAATACGGTATAACTTTAGGTGTTAATGGTACAAGTCAAGATTATGTAGATAGTGATGGAACTATAATTTGGGATGTAGATACTGGAGTTCCTGCGAATGATATTTTTAATTATGATATCGCAGGTATTGGTAGAGATGATGCATCTGAATTAAATCAAAAACAATCAAAAACCGTAAATACTGTTGATGATATTACTATTGGTTTAAATGAAATTGCAACCACAAATAATTTAAATGCAAATACATTTGCCTCAGATAAAACCTTTTTAGTTTGGGGTAATGACAATGCTACTTTAAATGGGCAACCTGCCGTTGTTGTTGATATGAGTTTGGGTATTACACCTGCAATAACTCCAGACGGTACTAAAGTTGAATTTACACCAATGGGAAGAAAGTGGAAAGTTGAAGCTAAGGGCTCCAACTTTTCAGCAAAAGTTTCAATTCCAGAAGGTCTACTAATTCCATTAGGGCCTCCACCAGGAGATTATTTGATGTTTATTTCAGATTCTCCAACATTTAGTCCAACCTCTGAGTATAGAATTATGAATTCAGATGGATTGGGAAATTTTAAAGCGAATTATACGTTTAGCACAACTAAATACATCACATTTGGATTTGCACCTGAGAAATCATTTGTCCGTTCTATACAATTTAACGGTTCTTCTGACTATTTAGATGCTGGAAATGTGTTGGATTTAAATCCAACTGGATTTACAATTTCAGCTTGGATTAAAAGAGCAAATACAAATGCATCCATTGTATCAAAACGTGATAATGGGTATACAACAGGATACGATTTTAAAATAAATAATTCGGGTAATTTAGAAATGTCCTGGAATGGTGGATCAGAAGTAATTACTTCTTCGGTTGCAATTCCAGTGGGGATTTGGCATCATGTAGCTGTCATTTATGATGGTACAGAAGCTAAATTATTCATTGATGGCCTTGAGGATGTATCTCAAACTGCAACAAAAAATGCACCAGTAACAAACTCTGAATCATTTTTGATTGCAGCCGCTGATGGAAACGAAGTAAATACCACATCATTTTTCAATGGAAATATTGATGAAGTAAGAGTATGGGATGCCGCTTTAACAGTAGATGAATTGCGTTTTGTAATGAATCAAGAAATTGAAACTAGCGGTGTAAATATTGAAGGCTCTTATTTTAAATTAAATAGTATAGTACCTACAAAATATGATATTAGTGATGGTTCAATAGATTGGTCAAATTTAAAAGGGTATTACCCAATGAGCACTTATACTTTTACCAATTGCAAGGATGCTTCAGGCAATGGAAATACTGCAGCGATTAAAAACTTAACAACAGTAGATTATCAAACAGCACCATTACCTTATGTTTCAGATGCTAATGGTCCTTGGGATACGGCTGCAACTTGGTTAAACAATACAGTTCAAAACTTACCAAATAGTGTTTCAATAATTGATGGAGTTAGTCCTATAGATTGGAATATAGTTGAAATAAATCATGATATTTCAGTTAAAACTAATACAGATTTAGGAAGAGAAAGAGAGGTTTTAGCACTTATTGTAAATAGTAATGAATTAACAATTGATGGTGATAATGCTGCAGGAACAGGAAATGGATTAACAATTACTCATTATTTTAAATTAGATGGACTACTTGATTTACAAGGCGAATCACAATTAATACAAACTATAGATAGTGATTTTGATGCTACTAGCACTGGAAGTATAGAACGTGATCAACAAGGTGAAGGAAATTTATTTAGATATAATTATTGGTCGTCTCCAGTTTATACAGGAAATGATGTAACCGGTGGTGATTATTCAACAGTGAGCGCTGCTCTAAGAGATGGAAGTAGTCCAGATGATGCAACATATCCACGTGCAATTAGCTTTACAGGTGGTTATAATGGTTTAATAGGCCCTCCAATTACATTAAGTACCTATTGGCTGTATAAATATGCTAATAAATCAGGTGCATATAGTGAATGGGTGTATGTTGGAAATACTGGTGAAATATACTCTGGTGAAGGATTTACAATGAAAGGAGCGGGAAACCCAGGCTCTTCAGATCAAAATTATGTATTTGTAGGAAAACCAAATAACGGTGTCATAAATTTAAATGTTGCAGTTGATAATAATTACTTAGTTGGAAATCCTTACCCATCAGCATTAGATGCAGATCAGTTTATTGCAGACAATGCAGCTACAATAACAGGGCCGTTATATTTCTGGGAGCATTATGGTGGCGATAGTCATAATTTAAAAGATTATCAAGGAGGTTACGCAACGTATAGTTTAGGAGGAGGTTTACCAGCAACTTCAGCCCATCCAGATGTAAGTCAAACATATCCAGGGGTTGGTTCTTTAAAAACTCCTGGAAGATACATCCCAATAGGTCAAAGTTTTTATGTGGTTGGTGATGCAATTGATGGTGGAACCATTGAGTTTAACAATGGTCAACGCTTCTTTAGGAAAGAAGTGGTTGGATCTTCTGTATTTATGAAGAGTAGCACTCCAAAATCTAAAATAGCAGCTATTGATTCTTCAGATATTCGACCTAAATTTCGAATTGGTTTTGAAGCACCAAAAATTGGTCATAGACAGATTTTATTAACTATTGACGAAAAAACAACCGATGGTATTGATTGGGGTTATGAAGCTGAAATTTATCAATCTTTTGAAGATGATATGTATTGGGTAATTAATGATACTAAATATATAATTCAAGCAACCAATACAATTAGCCTTGATAAAGAAATACCATTAGGAATTCAAACAAAAGAAGGAGGAACAGTAAGTATCAATGTTGATGCATTAGAAAATGTGCCTGAAAATATGTCTGTTTACATAAAAGATACCACAACAGGTGAAACGTATGATATTACAAATCAAGCCTTTGAAATTATGTTAGAAGCAGGTGATTATAACAACAGGTTTGTGTTAGCATTTCAGCCTCGTTTAAAAACATTGGAAGAAGTTAGTTTACTAGAAGGAGTTCATATTTTTATGAATAATACAATTTCAGAATTACAACTAAATAAAATTGTTGATACCAACATATTGAACGCTAGTTTATTTAATTTACTAGGTCAACAAGTAAAAACTTGGGATATAGAATCAAACGAACGTCTCATATCATTACCAATCCAAATTGCTACCGGAGTTTATATTGTGCGTGTAAATACAAGTACAGGAATGCTAACGAAAAAGATTATTATTGAATAAAATTTAATCTAAAAAAATAATTTTAATGAAGATAAAACTACTAGCACTTGTTTTACTATTTAATTCTATATTTGTTTTCTCTCAAGATAAACTAGAAAATTCTAATAGTGGGAAAAGGATTTCTATTACAAATCCATCAGAAACAATAATTAAAAAAATATTAGAATCTGGAATCGACTTGCGTTGTGGGGCAAATCATACCCATGAAGAATTGAAATTAGACCTTACCTATGCTGAAATAAAGCAATTAGACAAAGCAAATATTAAATACAATATTGAAATTGAAGACATTACAAAGTTTTATTCAGAAAGAGCAAAAAGAGATATGCCTAACGCTCAATCTCTTTTAAAAATTGAAAAAGCAAAAAGCAAAACACTAAATAAATCTATAACTA
>NZ_JABDRI010000033.1 GCF_013041805.1 Lutibacter sp. | reverse complement strand
CAGCTTTAGTAAAACACAAATTAATGCTCGGTATTGGTAATTTTTATGCCGTTCGTCCTTTAATTGATATGAATATTCCATTGCAACCTGGTGTGTTAAGAATCTCATTTTTACACTACACAAGTATAGAAGATTTAAATCAGTTAATTCATGGTTTAAAAGTAGTTTTAGAAAAGTAAAAAATGAGTCTTTCTATAATAATGTAGTTTGAAGTACCTTGGCAAAATAGTAAATATTAATTCATCTATGATCTTATAAAACCCAAATGATAAAATTCTTTAAAAAAATTAGACAAAATTTACTCTCGGAAGGAAAAACTGGGAAGTATTTTAAATATGCCATTGGTGAAATTATTTTAGTAGTAATTGGTATTTTAATAGCTCTTGGAATTAACAATTGGAATGAAAACAGAAAAGACTCAATTCAAGAAAAAATAGTTTTAAGGAGTTAATAGAAAATTTACATTTAGCCAAAAATCAATCTGAAATATTGATTTACGAAGAAGAAACTTTAAAGAAAAGACTCATACGAATTCTTGGAATTGAATCCAATCCAAATAAAAATATCAATCAAATAATTCATGATTCGATTTTTAAAAGTGCTGTTTGGGATTTACAGAGCGACCAACCAACGTTCAATACGTACAACAACTATAAAAACACGAACGAGTTAAGTTTAATAAAAAACAAAAATATAAAAGAAAAGTTTACAAATTTGGAATTCCATTTGAATAAACTTAATGATATACCCGAAGACAGGTTAAGTGTACATCAAATTCGAATTGATGACATATTAGAAAAAGATATCAATTTCATTCCTTTAGTAAAACCAAACATACCTGAAATAAACATTCTAAATGAAATCGAAAATGATTATTACGAGTTATTGAGAATAAAAAGAATCAGAAATCTTTTAGGAATGAAATTAACTTTTACACAAGACGTCATTGACAAAAGAGAAGATCTTGGTAAAGAAATTAGAGAATTAATTGTATTATTAAAGAACGAAATAAGCGAATAAAATTAATGAATTCTAACTAAGAAGTATAAATTTAGTGCTAAAACCCGAGGCGAAATCATACAAAACACTGTTGAGGGAATTTTAGGACTTGATATTTAACTTATGTGTGCGTATTAAATGAAAAAGAATGTTATGAAAAAACTGATGTGTCTTTTTATTATGATTATAGGAATAGTTTCTTGCAGTTCTGACAATGAAACAAAAATAGATAATTCCGATTTAATTGGAAAATGGAACTGGACTGTTACTGCTGGAGGTCTTATTTACTTTCAAGAAACACCAGAAACAACTGGAAAAATTATACAATTGACTTTTAAGGAGTTCTATACTTATTCAATAACAGAGAATGGAAATGAAATATCTAATGGAACTTATGAATTAATTATGAAAAAATCCATTTATTCGGGAGCATTAGAAAGGTTTATACAATTTCCAGAAAACCAACAATACACTGGAATTGTTATGAGAGGAATAATTAAAACCTTTGAAACTAATAAACTTAATATTTCCGACAATAATTATGACGGAATTGGAAGTGAATTTGTCCGAATTGAATAAAGGCCATATCATTTTAAATTAGATTATTATATGATCGTTGACCAACATGAACAAAAAATGAAAAAAAACTATTTATTATTAATTTTTACTTTAATTGTTATCTCTTGTAATAAAGATGATTCAAATCAAGACGTATACACATATTCTTATTTTGATAAAAGTGAATTGACTATTAATTCAAGAGAAGATTCATATATGAAATACGGAATCATTGAATCTGGAGAAAATTTAGTATTCGAATACAGATTTGATGCATATGATGAGGAACAAATAGCTGACGATGAATATTCTGAAACGATTAGATTCGAAATTGATTCGAAACTTGATAAGTTTTCTTATTCTGGTGATGAACTTTTATCTATTAAGCTTGTTTTTACTCCTTATTGTTTTTGTTATTTCCCTCAAAACGAATCAAAAAATGTTGATCCAAAAGGAACGATTAGTGGAGAAAAAATATCTAATAATAAATGGAAAATTAAAATCAATATTACTTTTTACGGAGATGAGGTGAAGGTCATTAATGAAAACTTTAAACTGAAATAAAACTAAATAACAAGTACGTAACAATGACTGTAAATAATTGCTTATTCGCGCCAATTCTTGAAAATCCACAAAGATTTTTAGTTTAGTTAGAACTTATTCATATCCGATACCGTAATTCTTAATCTATCTAACAATCACTAATTTAAACAGAAATTAACTCTAAATCAACATATTTTAAATGGACGTACAACTCATTCGCAATGCAACAATCAAAATCAAGTATGCTGGTAAAACTATTTTAGTCGACCCAATGTTTTCTTCAAAGAACTCGTTTGAATCTTTTGCAGGAATTGAAAAAAATCCTACTGTTGATTTAACAATGTCAATCGAATCTATTTTAGAGGCTATAGATTTTGTGATTGTTACGCATAGACATATTGATCATTTTGATACTTTGGCAAAGGAAAAACTTCCAAAAAACATAAAATTATTTTGTCAACCTACTGATAATGAATTTATTAAAAAATCGAACTTTGCACATACAGAGGTGGTAGAAACAACAACAACTTTTGAAAATATTACCCTTACAAGAACAGGTGGAAAACACGGAAGTGGCGAAATATTGGCGCAAATGGGAGAAGTTTCAGGATTTATACTACAAGCTGATAATGAACCCACTTTATATATTGTTGGCGACAGCATATGGTTGAAGGAAATAGAGAATACAATCACTACTTTTAAACCGGAGGTCATTGTAACAAATTCAGGTGGAGCAATAATGCCAGGATTTGAAAACAATCCAATTATAATGAACGAGGAGCAAACTATTTTGCTCGCACAATCTTCAAATAACGCAAAAATTATTGCTGTTCATTTAGAAAGTTTAGACCATTGTAGCGTTACGAGAAATTCATTAAGGCAAAAAGCGACCGAACAAGGAATTGACGAAAATCGATTAATTATTCCGGCTGACGGACAGGTGATAAGGGTATAAAAACACAAAAATACTACTCATAATCCCGTATATAGTTTAGTAGTGGTTCTACCCTACTTACAAAAATTACTTCGCAGTTTATCAAATAGTATAAATTATGCTATGATCGATTGGAACAAAGAAATTCAAAGACAAAATATAAACGACAAAGACTCTTGATTTTATCTTTTAAAGGCATCTCTAAACAAAATTAATTTATCGATTAAGTTTACTCACAAAAATTGCTAATTTGTTTAAATAGAAAAAAATTGTACTTTTAAAAAAATTCACTAATTCTCTATATAAATTATTTGCTACATGAGTCGCTTATCAAGGGAACTAATCATACAAAAGATGATTCGCACTTATGATACGAATATCTATATGACGACAGAACAAAAATAACTAACACATATTAAAAATTTATAATTATGAAGATAAAAGCATTTTTAATTATGAGCATACTATGGCTATCTAGTCACTCCATGAGTGCTCAAATTAGAACTATTGCAGTTGATACTACTGTAATAACCAATCATACAACGATGATAAATGGTGTGAAAATTTCATATACGGCAACAACTGGTACGCAGCCTGTGTGGGATGAATTAGGTAAACCAATTGCCACACTTTTCTATACATATTATAAAAAAAATACCTCTGATAATTCTGCAAATAGACCTTTGCTTATATCATTTAATGGTGGGCCTGGTTCGGCTTCTGTTTGGATGCATATAGCTTATACTGGTCCTAAAGTTTTGAACATTGATGAAGAAGGGTTTCCAATTCAACCTTATGGTGTTCATGAAAACCCTTATTCTATTTTAGATGTCGCAGATATTGTATATATAAATCCTGTTAACACAGGATATTCTAGAACTATTCCAGCTAGTGGAAAAGAAGTTGAAAGAGAACTGTTTTTTGGAATCAATGCAGATATTAAATATTTAGCCGAATGGTTGAATACATTTATCACAAGAAATGAACGATGGACTTCACCAAAATACCTTATTGGAGAGAGTTATGGTGGAACAAGAGTATCTGGGTTAGCATTAGAATTACAAGAAAAACAGTGGATGTATTTGAATGGTGTAATTATGGTCTCACCTGCAGATTATAAGGTATTTAACTCTGATAGCCCTATTTCCTCATCGCTTAATTTACCGTATTTTACAGCGGCAGCTTGGTATCACAAAGCTCTTTCGCCTGATTTGCAAAAGAAGGATTTATTGGAAGTTTTACCTGAGTCTGAACAATATACATTGAATACATTAATGCCTGCTTTAGCAAAAGGAGGATCTATTTCACAAGAAGAGAGGAAAAAAATTGCTGCTCAGATGGCTTATTATTCAGGAATATCAGAAAAATCAATATTACAGCATAACCTTGACGTACCTACTGACTTTTTCTGGAAAGAATTGTTACGTGACAGAACAGGGAATACTATTGGAAGGCTTGACTCTAGATATTTAGGATTAGATAAAATGGAGGCAGGAATAGCACCTGATTATAGTGCAGAGCTTACCTCATGGCTACACTCCTTTACCCCTGCAATCAATTTTTACATTCGTGAACACTTGAAATTCAAAACGGATATTAAATATAATATGTTCGGCCCTGTGCATCCTTGGGACGATAGAAATAATAATACAAGAGATAACCTTCGTAAGGCAATGGCCGAAAACCCATATCTGAAAGTCATGTTTCAAACAGGATATTATGATGGTGCCACTACATACTTCAACTCTAAATATACGATGTGGCAAATAGACCCAAGTGGTAAAATGAAAGACCGTTTAAGTTTTAAAGGATATAGAAGTGGCCATATGATGTACTTGCGTAAAGCTGATTTAAAAACTGCCAATGATGACGTTCGTTCATTTATTGAGGAAAGTCTTCCAAAAGGGAAATCGGCAAAATATTAATTTATGGAAATAGCCAAAATTTTAGCAGATAGTTTAAAAGAAGTTTTACTTGATGGAAAATGGGTTGCTGGAACCAACATAAAAGATGAAATCAAGGATTTAGATTGGAAAATAGCAACACTAAAAATTGATTCTCTAAATTCGATTGCTGATTTGACTTTCCATATTGATTACTATTTAGCAGGAGTTTTAAATGTTTTAGAAGGTGGAGAACTCGAAATCAAAGACAAATTCAGTTTCACTTATAAAGATATAGAATCTCAAAAAGGCTGGAAACAATTGATTGATAAATTCTGTATTGATTCTGAAAAATTTATTAGAGCTGCAGAAAACATGGCGAATGAAGATTTAGAGAAAATATTTGTTAAAAAAGAATATGGAAATTATTTTCGAAATTTAACAGTAATGAGTGAGCATTGTCATTATCATCTCGGACAAATTATGTTGATAAAGAAAATGATTAAACAGAGAAATTTATTATAAAACTGCTACCAGCGATTGATAAAATTTGTAGCTAGATTTGAATTTATAGAAACTAAACAAATAAAGATTAACAGACTTATCTATGTAAATTCTGATTTAAATACTTTTTTAGAAAAACATTAAAATGAACAATTACCTGTGGAAGGTGGAACCGGAATTTGGTATCACACAAATGGAGCAGCTGTTAGCTGTGGTAGATATTTATTAGTTTGGAAAAAAGATGACGGAAAATGGAAAATATTACGAGACACTTGGTTTTCTGATAAAAAAAATAGCTTTTTAGTAGTTAACATAAAAGACTTATAAACAAGAAAGTATCTAGTTAATTACCACTAAAAGCTCATTTGGAAAATATTTACATATTTTTTCTTAGTTTTAATTAATTATCCTCTATCTTTAAAACCATAACTAAAAATAAAACCCAGATATTAGCTTAAGCTATATAAACGGATACTTATTAAAGTTTTTAAGAAAGGAAGACTGAAATCCTATTTAAAACAGGGCGATATCCGAAAAGCCATATGAGTAGGAAAAACTAATTAAATAAGGTATGGAGAATTTAATAAATTTAGCGCAACTTATTGTTGCAATTTCTGTTATATATGTTTGGACTTTTAGATTTCATAATGTTTTAAAAGAATTCAAACAATTTGGATTAAGTGATTTAACACGAAATATAGTTGGAGCAACAAAAATATCTTTAGCAACATTGCTTATTACGGGTATTTGGTATCCCTCATTAGTCCTTATTCCATCTATTCTTATGGGCATATTAATGATTAGCGCTCAATTTTTTCATTTTAAAATAAGTAATCCATTTATTAAACATTTACCATCGCTAATTCTTTTAGTCCTAAGTGCTATTATAGCATACTCTTCAATTTAAAATAAATAAATAAGTATATGGATGTACTTACAATAGGTACTTTAATATCAAGTTTATCCTTTTTTGCTTATGCGCTTTCGTATTTCATTACGCCTCATATGAAAATCGAATTTAAACGTTTTGGGTTAGAGAAAATTGGATTGATTACTGTTTTATTAGAAATTATAGGAGCTATAGGTTTATTAGTAGGTCTTAAATTTAATTTAATTCTAATGATTTCATCCTTCAGTCTTGCATTACTTATGTTCGCTGGCCTCATTGTGAGAATAAAGTTAAAAGATAGCCTTTGGGTTTCTTTCCCAGCTTTTTTTTATATGGTTTTAAATGCATATATATTTTGGATGTCTATAAATTTACAGAAATAAATAATTGAAATATAGCAAATACCCTGAAAACACTTATGCTTTAAAATTAGTTTGTTTCAATGAAAATGGAACAACATATGACTAATCCAAAACTATTATTATTAAGTTTAATCTTACTTATTTCATTAAGTTGTTTAATAACTAGAAGCCAAAATAAAGGTACTGTTTTACCTGAAATTTCAATTATGAAACAGAATTTACTACTGAGAAATCAGTAATCATTTTGCCTTTAGAAATTGATTGCGTTTCTAAAAATTTCTATTCGGTTTATATTTGCTAAATTAGTTGCTTACTAAACCAAGCAACTATTCTTTTAAACACGTTGTGCTTAATTTTAAAAATGAATAACAAAATCGAACATCCTTTAATGCTTAGAAAACCTTTCTTTCTAATCTTAACAATCATTTTAATTAGTTGTAGTAAAAATGATGAAACCATAGAACCAAAAATTACTGATATTTCCATATCATCATCTGAAAGTTTAATTTTTTGGGTCGATCACGTTGATTTGACACAAAAATTAGAAAATGCATTAACTTATAATTATGGCGCCGCTCTCGAGAATGAAACCGAAAAACAACAAAGTTTCAATTCTGACACTACTCAAGTACAAGCCACTATACATTTTAAAATAGAATCTCAAAGTACATATATTGATACAAATCCATTAAATAATTCAGTAACAATTGACCTAATAAAAGATATTGAAAATCCAATCCCACAAGGTGTAGAGCTAAAAGCTGATGGACCAGGAACGACCTATGAATTAATTACTTCAGTGCTAGCTCCTGGTTTTAACCCAATAGAAGTACCTGATTGTAATCACGCAGAATTTGGGAATCATATTGATGAGCTGTTTGATAATGAATTAAATACAAATGTTTTTAGATTCTATATCCATACCACTCCTGACAACGATCGCTGTATAAATTTTGACAGACAACGAAATGAGATAAAAACGTACGACAAGTCTCCAGATAATTTATTAGGAATTGAAAATGAAACTGTTGTCTACAACTGGAAATTTAAACTAGCTGCAGGGTTCCAATCTTCTCCAAATTTCACACATATACATCAGCTAAAATCTGTTGGGGGTTCTTTTGAAAGTATGCCTATGTATACTTTAACAACTAGAAAAGGCAGTCCAGATAAACTTGAATTACGTTATGCAGAAACTGATGACCAAAATACGCTATCAGAAACGAATCTAAACCCTTTAATTGATACTTGGTTAGAGGTAACTGAAACAATAAAATATGGAACATTAGGAACCTATGAAATTAAAATAAAAAAGGTAAGTGATGATACTGTAGTATTTGAATATTCAAATGCGTCCATAATAAATTGGAGGCCTGAAGCTACTTTTGTAAGACCAAAATGGGGAATCTACAGAAGTTTACTGAATTCCCAAGACCTTAGAGATGAAGAAGTGTTATTTGCCGATTTTAGTATAACAGAAATTGAGTAGTAACTTTATTACTACTTTGAAATAGAATTGAGATACTAATGGATTAATTCATACAAGGCGCAGTACTTAATTCAAATTGCTTGAAATAACAAAAGTAAAATTGCATTAAAAAAACTACGCACACGGTCATATAAAATAAATTATTAATTTTATCCTTAATTATAATCACTATTTCAAAAACATAAATCCATGAAAAAATCAATTATAGTTATCATTAGTATTTCTTTCTCTTTTGTACTTCAAGCACAAGGAATTATTGGTGCCTGGGAAACCACCTCAACTTCTGAAAATGGAGTCTTATTGAAGAGTGTAATGCTATTTGCAGATGGTTATCAAGTATTAACCACATATAATGCTACTAACGGTAAATTTGCTCACACAAATGGTGGTACTTGGAAACTAGAAGATAATGAGATGACTAAAAATATTGAGTTTGATACAGACAACCCAGAACTCGTAGGAACACAAGTTAAGTTTAAAGTGCTGATTAAAGACAATGAAATTGAAATAGTTGATAGCGGTACAAAATTTAAAAGGTTAGATAACGGTTCACCAGGCAAGTTACAAGGTGCTTGGTTAATGTCTGGTAGGATTAGAGATGGTGAAACTCAGTTAAGGGATACAAACAGACCTCGAAAAACCATGAAAATTTTATCAGGAACTCGATTTCAATGGATAGCCTACAATACAGAAACTAAAAAGTTTATGGGAACAGGTGGGGGAACATATAAAACTGTAAATGGTGATTATATTGAGAACATTGAGTTCTTTTCTAGAGACGATTCAAAAGCAGGACTCAGCTTAAAATTTAGTTATGAATTGATTAATGGTAATTGGCATCACTCAGGATTATCAAGTAAAGGAGCCCCAATTCATGAAATTTGGAGTATTAGAAAATAATAGTATTTACGACAAACAACTTAGTTGAAAATTAACAAAGGAAACAGCATATATAGTTTATTGCTAGTTCTAACCTACATATTATAATTACTGAGTTAATTCAATTCGCACGTATCTCACAAATTTTTTATTCGGTTTTTATTTACTAAGTTTAGCCAAACAAAAGAGAGGATATCTCAGTGACAAGCTTTGTTTGAATATCAGATTTTTAGTTAATTAAAAAAGGGGTAGCCGAAAACCGATTAGAGTAGGTATAAACTAAAACTTAACAATTTATGAATTTAGTAGTACTTTATCCACAACCAACTGACCCAGAAAAATTTGAATCAGACTATTCTGCTCACATTAAGTTGCTTCATGAGAAAACGGGAATACCTCAGAATGTAAAACCTTATACAATAACTAAATTTTTACAAGGACCAGAAGGTAATCCACCATTTTACCAAATGTTCACAATGCCATTTGAATCACTAGAAGCATTAAATGAAGTAATGGCTTCACAAGGAATGAAAGAAGTTGCTGCAGATGCAAACAGAATTTCAACAGGAGGTGCACCAACAATCTTAATTGGAAAATCAAGTTAAAACAAAGTTTACTACTGCTTTGACTAACAAATAGCTAATGATAAAGTTCTTTAGAAAAATTAGACAAAAAATGCTTACTGAAAATAAATTTAGTAAGTATTTACTGTATGCGATTGGAGAAATTATTCTTGTAATTATTGGAATCCTAATTGCATTATCTATAAATAATTGGAATGAAAACAATAAACTTGAGGAGCTAAAACAAGTGTATTATCAACAACTTTTAATAGATTTAAATAAGGACAAAGAATATATTATTGAAAAAATAAATTTATATAATTCACGAATTGAAGATTACGAAAATTATCTAAACACTTTTAAAAAACCAAACTTATCAATTCATGAAGTTTTGCAAAATCAAAATAAATTAAATTTTGCAACAGACAATATTAGATTTCAGAATAGTACTATTGAAACACTAGAAAACACAGGAAACAATAAGTTAATTCCAGTAGACATTGCAAATAGATTGACGGAGTTAAAACGCAGTCAAGAATTGGTAATTGAATTTACCAATCTTAACTATGGCTATTATATGGACAATATCAAACAGACCGGTTTATCAGGGTCAATTCCTGGTTTTGAAGAAAGGTTAAAGAATCAACCTGAATTGAAAGAATATTTGAATATTGAAAATAATTCTGATAAAATTATAGTGTCGATTGAATATGCTCAATATCTAAAAATATATAATGAAAGAACAAACATCAAACAATTCAAAGAGATATTGACAAATATTGAGGCAATTATTGAACTCATTAATTCAGATATATAAATTTACAAGAATCCATTATTTAATAAGTATTTAATAAAAGTAAACCCAATGTCTAGCAATTCCTAAAAATTTATGTCTACTTTTAACAAAGAAATGAAAGTTACTCCTGAACATAATGAACGCATAGCAAAAATGAAATTTGCATCAGTTTATCCTCATTATATTACAAGATTGGAGAAGAATGGTAGAACAAAGGATGAACTATATCAAGTAATAGAATGGCTAACAGGATTTGACAAAAATAAACTTCAAAAGCTAATAGATGAGAAAGTAAGTTTTGAAGAATTCTTTCAACAAGCAAAGCTACACCCTAATGCGCATCTCATAAAAGGAGTCATTTGTGGTTATAGAATTGAGGAAATAGAGAATGAATTAACGCAACAAGTAAGATATTTAGATAAGTTGGTTGATGAATTAGCAAAAGGTCGTAAAATGGAAAAAATTTTACGTAAAGAAAATAAATAAGAAGTAATACTCACAAAACCCAAACTGTATTAAAATGCCATTTAGCTAATCTCTGATTTTCTTTAAAATAATTGCAAATTAAGTACTTTACAAGTACCAAAGCTACATACAAAAGCATCACTAAATATAATAACCTTTTGGCAAAAATCTTGTAATATTACCCAATCAGTTGATTTCAACTACATAATAATATTAATAAAAGGCGAAGTATATTTTAATATTCCTTTATCTATTTATATCATTTCATAAATTTTTATAAAATAATCTTGTGGATAATAGAAAAATATACATATATTTGGGTAACCAAACTGGTAAACCAATTTGGTTACCCAAATACTTTGAAAAATGAACACACAAATAATATTTATCATTGGTGTCTCTGGTGTAGGCAAAAGTACCATAGGAGAACTGTTAGCCAAAGATTTACACATTCCTTTTTTTGATGGTGATGATTATCATCCAGAGAGTAATATAAAAAAAATGTCTACTGGTGAAGCATTAAATGATACTGATCGATTTGTTTGGCTTAAAAGATTAAACAAGTTAGCAGTTAAACAATTGAATGCAAAAAGTAGTTGCATAATTGTTTGCTCTGCGTTAAAAAAAGCATACCGAGACATCTTAAATAATGGCATAGAACATCAATCTGTATGGGTTTTTCTACAGGGTTCATTTAATCAAATAAAGGAAAGGCTAGATAACAGAAAAGGGCACTTTATGAGTTCTGAACTTTTAAAATCACAATTTGATATTTTAGAAGAACCTAAAGATGCTATTCATATAAATGTAAAATTATCACCAAAAAATATTGTGGACATACTAAAAAATAAATTGGCTCCAAAGTCAGAATTTGGACTTTTTGGCTTAGGTGTGATGGGTAAAAGCTTAAGTAGAAATTTAGCAAATAATGGCTTCAAACTATCTTTATTTAACAGACACGTTGATGGTGTTGAAGAACATGTAGCACTCAATTTTAAAAATCAGTTTAAGGAGCTATCCTCTGCCCTTCATTTTGA
Source organism: Lutibacter sp. (assembly GCF_013041805.1). Lineage (GTDB taxonomy): Bacteria > Bacteroidota > Bacteroidia > Flavobacteriales > Flavobacteriaceae > Lutibacter. Next base: position 5,110 of record NZ_JABDRI010000033.1, on the reverse strand, counting down.
TACCATTGCATCTTTTGTTAACTCAATAGAAACTCCAAGAAAAATAATGTTAATGGTGAATGCAGGTAAAATAATAGATTCAGTTATAGAAGATTTACTTCCACATTTATCAGAAGGAGATATTTTAATTGACGGCGGAAATTCTAATTACAAAAAAACCAAAGAGCGCGTTGATTATTTAAAATCCAAAGGAATCAATTTTATTGGAACAGGAGTTTCAGGTGGAGAAAAAGGCGCATTAAAAGGCCCTTCAATTATGCCTGGAGGATCTAAAGAAACATACCAAAAAGTACAGCCATTTTTAGAAAAAATAGCTGCAAAAGATAAAAACAATCTTCCTTGTTGTACTTATATAGGGCCTGAAGGTAGTGGTCATTTTGTAAAAATGGTACATAACGGCATTGAATATGCAGAAATGCAATTACTGGCAGACGTCTATGTTTTACTAAAAAGATTAGGAAATAATCCAGACCAAATAGCAGATATTTTAGAGTCTTGGCAACAAACTTCAAATAGTTATTTACTAGAAATTACGATTGATATTTTAAGAAAAAAAGAAGGAAATGATTGGTTAATCCATAAAATAATGGATAAGGCAGGGAATAAAGGTACTGGTAACTGGACTACCATAGCTACATCAGAATTAGGTGTACCAAGTACAATGATAGCTTCCTCTTTGTTTGCCCGATACACCTCCTTTTTTAAAGATGAAAGAATAACAGCAAGTGAGAATTTTAAAGATGATAAAGTATTACCTATAAAAATCACCGATAAAGATATTTCAAAAGCTTACCAGTTCGCAAGAATCATAAATCATTATCAAGGGTTTAAATTAATTAAAGAAGCATCAAATAGTTATAAATGGAGTTTAAATTTAAGTGAACTCGCGAGAATATGGACCAATGGATGTATCATAAGATCAGAACTAATGGCAACGCTAGTTTCTGTTTTTAAGAATACCGATAACTTGTTACAAGACTATCGATTTATTGAGGAATTAAATTTATTAAAACCATTTGCCATGAACGTAGTTTCAGAAGGTATTTTAAATGAACTGGCCATACCAACTTTAAGTGAGTCTATTAGTTTCTTTAATAGTTTTACAAAAGCTGAGTCTTCTGCAAATATAATTCAAGCACAACGAGATTATTTTGGCGCACATACCTATCAAAGAAAAGATGATTCTTTAGGAAAATTCTATCATACAAACTGGAAAGATTAACTCATTAAAAAATATAAACATGGAAGTTTCCGAAAATAAAAAATCTATATTAAAGAAAATTATTGCTCTAATACTAGGCTTTGGCCCAGGTTTTTTTGCAATTGGTTATACCATTGGTACAGGAAGTGTAACATCTATGATTGTTGCAGGAAGTAAATTTAATATGCAATTACTTTGGGTATTATTATTAAGTTGTTTTTTCTCTGGTGTTCTCATGTTTACGTATGGAAATTACGGATTAATAACGGGAGAAACTGCACTATATGGTTTTAAAAAACATTTAAAGTATGGTAAAGCCTTAGCCATATTAATTATTATTGGTATTACTTTTGGTCAATGGAATTCCTTAATGGGCATATTAGGAATTTCTTCTAATATTATTTACGAAATTTTGGCAGTTAATTTCAGTGGTTTAGGTGACCATAAGTATGCTATAGTTTTAACAATAGCAATAGTTATAATTGTAGTTTTCTATTTATTAATGTTAGTTGGTAAGTATACATTTTTCGAAAAAATACTAGTCATCTTTGTATCCTTAATGGGATTGTCATTTATTTTATCATTATACTTTGTTCAACCTTTATCTCATGATGTTATAAAAGGACTAATACCAACAATTCCCAAAATACCTGGCGGTAAAATGTTAGTTGCTGCATTCGTAGGTACTACTATGGCTTCAGCAACTTTTTTATCAAGACCATTATTTGTGAAAGGTAAAGGATGGACCATTAAAAATTTAGGGCAACAAAAAAAAGATGCCATAACTGCCGCAATTTTAATATTTATAATTAGTGCTACCATAATGGCTGTCTCTGCTGGTGCCTTATTTTATGATGGAAAAGTAGTAACTCAGGTTTTAGACATGGCAAATACGTTAGAACCAGTAGCGGGCAAATGGGCTGTAACTATTTTCTTTTTTGGGGCATTAAGTGCAGGATTATCATCTATTTTCCCATGTCTTTTAATTGCTCCTTTATTATTAGCAGATTATCAATCGGGAGAATTAGACACTAGTTCAAAGCAATTTAGAATTGTAACCTTTATAGCTTGTTTAGTTGCTTTAATTGGGCCTGCTTTTGGGGCAAATCCTATTGAAGTTCAAATTTTATCACAAGTATTTAATGTATTTGTTTTACCTGCTGTCGTACTCGGTATTATATTAATGGTTAACAGTAAAAAAGTAATGAAAGATTACAAAACAAGCATATGGGTTAATGTTGGACTTTTTGCAGCGCTATTCTTCTCTTTAATAATCTCTTTTAACGGAATTATAGCCTTAACAGAATATTTTTAACCAACAAAATTGATGAAAATTATTTAACTACTTGATTTAAATGAAAATAAGTTTAATAGATAAAGATAAAAAAAAGTCATTGCAGAATGGAGTTATCTCTATGATTCGTGATTTAGTTAATTCAAAAAATCTAGAAGAAGGAGATAAATTGCCTTCAGAAAGATTAATGTCTGAAAAGTTTGAAGTAAATAGAAATCAGATAAGAGAAGCAATACGAAAGCTAGAATTTTATGGTGTCTTAAAATCTATCGCTAAAAGTGGTACTGTTTTAAATGTAGGGCTAATTGGTTTTAATGGAATTATAAATGAAATTATTTCATTGGATACTCCAACATTTAAAGAGTTAGTTGAAACAAGAATAACTTTAGAATTAAAGATGGTATGCTTAGCAGCTAAAAGAAGAACTGTTGATGATTTAAAAAATATGAAAGAGGCATTAAATGCATTTAAAACAAAGATAATTAATGGTGAAGATTATTTGGAAGAAGATTTATTGTTTCATATGTCAATTGCTAAAGCAAGTAAGAATAACACCTTGTTAACCTTAATGCTTTTAATAACTCCACCAATTTTAGCAACTTATGAGAAGGATATCGTTTGCGAAGGAGATAAAGTAATTTCCGAGATAAAAAAACATGAAAATATCTATTTAGCAATAGAAGCTGAAGATATAGAACTTGCAAAAAAAATGATGGAAGATCATTTTTATAAATTAATAAAATACATTGATTAACAAAAAATAAGTAGAGAGATCACAAATTAATACCAATAAAAATTTTCAACGCTAATAGTTTAAAATATGAATACTAAATTAACTAACAAAAATGTTCTAATTACCGCTGGCGCTCAAGGCATAGGTGAATCCATAACTAAACATTTTATTGATAGTGGAGCTAATGTAGCTATCCACTATTTTTCCAGTTCAGATACTGCTAAACAATTAATGGAATACGCAATTAGCAAAGGACAAAAAGCTATTATTTTAAAGGGTGACTTAACAAATGAAGCAGATGCTAATGCTATAGTCGATAAAACAATAGAAGCGCTTGGAGGTTTAAACATCCTAATTAATAATGCAGGTTCATTAGTTGCACGTAAAATGCTACATGAAATGAAAACTGAATTTTGGAACAAGGTAATGGATATCAATCTTACTTCCATGATGTTTGTAACGCGTGCAGCAGCTCCTTATCTTGCAAAAAATGATAATAGCAGCATTATTAATTTGGCATCACTTGCTGGACGTAAAGGCGGTCATCCTGGATCACTCGCCTACTCTACCAGTAAAGGTGCAATATTAACATTTACACGTGCACTATCTGCAGAATTAGGACCTCAAGGAACTAGAGTTAATGCAGTTGCACCTGGCCTTATTTTGGGTACTTCATTTCACAACACACATACCACAAAAGAATCTGCAGATGCTACAACATTAAGCATTCCTATTCAAAGAGCAGGTAACGCAGCAGATGTAGCACGAGCAGTCGTGTATTTAGCTTCTGAATACGACGGATTTATTACTGGCGCTACGCTTGATATTAATGGAGGAGTCTATAATATGTAACTTCAAATAGTTTAAACATCATTTTATCTTAACATACAAATCAATAAAAATGAAAAAAAAAATAAACATATTCGTATCTATACTTGTAATCATAAGTTTATTTCTTAGTAGTTGCAAAAATTCAAACAACAAACCGAATACAAAAGAAGTTGAAAAAACACTATATGCTAGTGATGTAATTCCATTTTTTGATCATTGGAATTTAATTTTAGGTGATGGATCAAATGCTGAAATAGCCAATAATTTCGAGCAAAAAGATTTTTTTTATACTGAAACAGATGAAAATGGAAATTGGGTAGTTTTCAAAGCTCCAAATGCAGGAGATACTCATGGTACTTCAAATAATTGTAGAACCGAGCTAGCACAATTAAAAAAATGGTACGCACAAACACCTGCAAAATTATCCGCAACACTTAAAGTAATGAATGTATCAGCTACAGGAGATGCCAGAGTTGCGGCATCTTATGCTGTTGTCGTAGGTCAAATTCATAGTGCAGATGCTCACGAAAATGAACCTCTTAAAATATTTTATAAGAAATTCCCTGGCCATACGAAAGGGTCAGTCTTTTGGCATTATGAAATAAATACGGCTGGTGACGATAATTCTGGAAGATGGGACTATTCAACAGCTGTGTGGGGTAATGACTTTTCGACTGTTGGTAGTGAAGAAAACACGTACCCAAATGAACCTCTCGAAGGTATTGCCTTAGGTGAAGAATTCAGTTATGAAATTGAAGTAAAAGATAATATCATGTACTTAACTTTTAAAAGTGAAGGACACGAAACAAAAACGTTTACAAAAGACTTAGTCAAATCTGAGTATACAACTTCAGCAGATGTACCAAATCAAACTAAAGAAATGTTCGTACCTATTGGTCAAGACGGAATAGAGAGAGCGAATGCCTATGCAGGTGAAGGTTTGTTCTTTAAGTTAGGGGCATATAATCAAACAAATGGAAAATCGCCAGAAGTTAACAAAAACTGGTGTTCTGGTGCTGAAACTTATGGCGGAGATATTCAAAAACAATAT
>NZ_JABDRI010000017.1 GCF_013041805.1 Lutibacter sp. | reverse complement strand
TGGTTACTAGTTTAGTAGCAGCAAATAAAGTTCAAGAGTCTTCACATGAAGACATTAAAAAAACTAAAAAATAAATATGATTTTAACAACTACAAATACATTAGAAACGCACCCAATTAAAGAATATATAGGAATTGTTTCTGGTGAAACCATTATTGGTGCAAACATTTTTAAAGATTTTTTTGCTGGTATTAGAGATATTGTTGGCGGTAGATCTGGTTCTTATGAAAAAGTATTAAGAGAAGCCAAGGAAATTGCTTTAAAAGAAATGGAAGAACAAGCACAAAGGGTTGGAGCTACTGCAGTAATAGGTATTGATTTAGATTACGAAACCGTTGGAAAAAATGGCGGTATGTTAATGGTTACCGCTTCTGGTACAGCTGTTAAATACTAAATAAAAGTATATATAAAAGCAAAAAACCTGTACAGATTGTACAGGTTTTTTATTTATTTCAAAAGTAGTATTACTTTTTGTCTTCTATTTTTTTATCTTCTTCTGTATCTTCTTCTTTAGTAGCTTTTTTAAATTCTTTAATACCACCACCAAGGCCTTTCATTAACTCAGGTAATTTTTTTCCTCCAAACAATAATAAAATTGCTAAGCCAATAATTATCCATTGCCAAGGTCCAACCATTCCTAAAAATATATATAATGCATTCATGTTTTTAAATTTTGAGTTACAAAGATAGTAATAAATTCAAAACTAAAATTAGTTTTTATTTTTAATAGTACCTCCTATTATTTTTTTTGTTTTTAAAACCTCTGGAGTTCCTTTATAATAAATTGTACCTCCAAATCGAACTTTCGCATCTAGTATTTCACTTGTTTTCACTTCTACTCTTGCTCCAGAAGCTGCTGTAACAGTAGTTTGTTTGCTTTGTAAGTCAAATGCTTCATATATACCACCAGTAGTTGCTTCAATAGTTTGATTTTGAGTTACTCCTGTTAAAGAAATAGCACCACCAGAAACTGCTTTTACAACTAAATATTTGGTGTTAATTGGTACATTAATAAAAGCTCCTTCTTGTACTTTAACTTCTAAATGTTGTTGTTTTAAAACTTCTTCTGAAGTAATTTGTCCTCCTTCATTCGCATCCAACACATCCATTGTATTGTTGTAATACAATTTTATTCTAACATCTTCAGAAGTAAAACCTTCTGGAAATTTTAAACGAACTTTTAATATTCCATTTGAATTTTTAACTATAACATCCTCAGCTTTTTTTCCAGATATTTCAATTTTAGAAGTTGAGGATTTCTCAATTTCAACAGTTAATCCATTATAAACTTTTAAGGTATTAAAATCTCCTAAATTCTTTGTAATTGGTTCTTGTCCAAATACTATTGAACAAGTTAATGTAAGTAATAATGCAAGTTTTTTCATTTTTAAAATGTGTTTTTTTAGTATAACTACCAAAATAAACAATAATTGTGCCTTTTTAATTTAATTATTTATTAATCTTCTCAAGTAAGGTAAAATCTAGATGCTTACGTTCTAAATCGGTATGTTTAACTTTAATTAATACGTGTTCACCTAATTGGTACATATTTTTTGTTGATTGCCCAACCAAAGCATATTGTTTTTCATCGTAAATATAATAGTCATCTTTTATTTCACGAATTCTACACATTCCTTCACATTTATTCTCAATAATTTCAACATAAATTCCCCATTCCGTAACTCCTGAAATTACTCCTTCAAATTCTTGATCTTTATGATCAGCCATATATTTTACTTGCATATATTTGATGGAATCTCTTTCAGCTCTTGATGCTAAGTATTCCATTTCTGAAGCGTGTTTACACTTTTCTTCATAAACATCTGCTTTTGGAGATTTTCCACCATCTAAATAATGCTGTAACAATCGATGTGTCATTACATCAGGATATCTCCTAATTGGTGATGTAAAATGACTATAATAATCGAAAGCTAAACCATAATGACCAATATTTTGAGTCGTATATTCAGCTTTACTCATAGATCGAACAGCAAGCGTTTCAATCATATTTGCTTCCCCTGTTCCGTGCACATCTTTTAATAATTGATTTAAAGAAGTTGATGTTGTTTTTTTGTCTTTTGTATCAATTTTATTTTTGTATCCAAATTTACTAACAATGGTTTGAAGCGCTTCTAATTTATCTAAATTTGGTTCATCATGAACACGATATACAAAGGTTTTTTTACTAGGTTCACCTTTACTTCTGCCAATAAATTCAGCTACTTTACGGTTAGCAAGTAACATAAACTCTTCAATTAATTTATTAGCATCTTTAGATTCTTTAAAAAATACACCTATAGGTTCTGACTTTTCATTTAAGTTAAACTTCACTTCTACCCTATCAAAAGTAATAGCACCTTGTTGTAAACGCTTTTTTCGAAGTTTTTTAGCAAGTACATCCATTTTTAAAATAGCTGAAACTATTTC
>NZ_JABDRI010000016.1 GCF_013041805.1 Lutibacter sp. | reverse complement strand
TACGAAGAACGAAAAAATTGTTTCCATTCAAATTTTACAAAATGTTGAATCATTGAATTGGTTTTTGTGAATTTACAGTTAATAAGTATGTTTTAAACATAAATTGTTACACTAATTTATATTCAGGGTAATTTTCAATTAATAATTGTTCTGCTTTTTTTGGTAAAACAATAACGCTAATGTACACGTAAACAATCATAATTGTAAAAATTGAAGCATAAAAAATTGCCCAATAAACATTATAAAAGTCGGGTCTTGATGAATTTATAATGTTAAATAAATTAATCCCTAAAAGGCCTCCACCTAAAAATAAACCTCTAAAAATTATGTCTTCTAAAAGCCATTTTTTATGATTGAGCTCTTGTCTTTTTTTTACTTTTCTTAATAACATAATATGCATTACAAGACCAAATGTGATTACAACGCCCAAAACTGAAAGAGCGAACGAATCGCCAAAGGCTATTAAACCTAAATAGAAAAAATAAAACAGCGTAATAGTCGCAATAATTTTTGGTAATTTAAACCAGTCTTTAGCGTGTTGCCATAATATTTTCATATACTTCTTTTGCAATGCTCCCTGTCTGGCCCCATAAACATCCATAAAACCAAAAACACCAAATTTTTTGAACGAAATAGTTCTAGCTTGTTCAAAAGATAAATGAGGTTGCTCTGTCCAAATTTGTTCAATATCATTCGCTAAATGGTCAACTAATTCCGTTTGTACATCATAATGTTCTACATAATGCTGACGGGTAAATTTATACAATTGTTGTATTTGCTGTTCGGTAAGTTTCATTTTTTAATAGGATAATAAGTTCCAATAATTTTAAAATCTTAAGGTGCTAAATGGCTAATAAAGTATATTCTGGGTAGGTTTCCTTCATTAATTCTTTCGCTTTTTGGGGCATTACAAATCCTGTTATGTAAAATACTATGCATATTAACGTTACAAAAGCAGCAATAAACACAAGCCAAAAAAAAGACAAAGAATTAAAGTTTAAATCTGTGATATTTATAATATTAAAAACGTTTACAAAAGTCATTATTGAAAAACCATTTCTTGTTTGTCCTATCATAGATTCTAACAAGAATATTTTTTCTTTTTTTTTCTTTTTTCATCTTATTTCTTTTCCTTTTTGCTCTGTTTTTAAATAGGTAATAAAAATCAAATATTACTAAAATTAACAAAGACACAAATATTATTTCAGTTGCATATGTGAATTGAAAAATGGAAAAAAATAATAAAAAAATTAAAGTTGTAAGTATTATTTTAGGCAATGTAAACCACTCTTTTACAAATCTCCATAAAATATTCCAATAACGTTTATTCATTAGCTTTTGTTTTTTTTCAACCACATCCATAAAACCAAAAACACCAAATTTTTTGAATGAAACAGTTCTAGCTTGTTCAAAAGATAAATGAGGTTGTTCTGTCCAAATTTGTTCAATATCATTCGCTAAATGGTCAACTAACTCTGTTTGTACATCATAATGTTCTACATAATGTTGACGCGTAAATTTATAGAGTTGTTGTATTTGTTCTTTGGTAAGTTTCATAGTGTAAGCAATTTAATCAGGAGGTTTAAGCAAATTTAGGGTTTACAATGGTTTGCATGGTTTTAATAAACTCTTCTAATTCAGCTAAACGGTTTACCGTTTCTTTGGTTCCGTTTTCAGTTAATTTATAGTATTTACGAAGTCGATTATCAACTTTTGCAACCTCAACATCTAACAATCCTTCAGCTTCTAATTTATGCAACGCTGGGTACAAAGCACCTTCTGTAATATTCAATTCTCCTTTAGTTAATTCCTTTACTTTCTGCGTAATTTCGTAACCATACATTTTATCTTTTTCTTCTAACAACTTCAAAATAATTGTTTGCAAAGAGCCTTTGAATAATTTTTGATTTCCCATTTTATTAGTTATCTGTTCTAATTTGATTTCAAATATATACATAATTTTCTTATGTATAAAACTCTTAGGTATTATTTTTAACAAAAAATTGTAGTTAGATTCATTACTTTTGTATCCTTAAAACAATAAAAATGTCAAAATTTCATTCACTTACCATAAAAGAAATAAAAAAAGAGACACAAAATGCAGTTTCAATTGTATTTGATATTCCAACAGAGCTTCAAAATGAGTTTCAATTTATTGCTGGGCAATACATCACTATTAAAAAATCAATAGCTGGTGAAGAATTGCGCAGAGCATATTCAATTTGTTCAACACCAAGTTCTGGTGAATTACGTATTGCTTTAAAAGCGGTAGATAACGGAACATTTTCAGTGTATGCTTGTACTATTTTAAAAGAAGGAGATGTATTAGAAGTTTCAAAACCCGAAGGAAAATTTATCCTTGAAACTTCAACAGAAAACACTAAAAACTATGTAGCAATTGCAGCTGGAAGTGGAATTACGCCAATTATGGCCATGATTAAAACGGTATTAATAGAAGAACCAAAAAGTACTTTTACACTTATTTATGGCAACAAAACTGAAGCTGATACTATTTTTAAAAATGAAATTGATGAATTAAAATCTAAATTTTCAACTCAGTTTAATATTCAGTATGTTTTTAGCCGAGAGCAAAAAGAAACTGCTTTATTTGGAAGAATTGATACTGCAAACATCAATTTTGTACTTAAAAATAAATTCAAAAATACAACTTTTGATACAGCGTTTTTATGTGGCCCTGAAGCTATGATAAATACAGCCAAAGAAACATTAGTTGAAAATGGTTTTACTGAAAATTCGATTCATTTTGAATTATTTTCAACACCTATTTCTTCAAAAGAAATTTCAACTGAAAAATTTGAAGGTATTAGTCTGCTAACTGTTGTTTTAGACGATGAAGAAACTACACTAGAAATGGATTCACAAACTACTATTTTAACTGCAGCTTTAAAAGAAGGTTTAGATGCACCTTATTCTTGTCAAGGAGGAATTTGTAGTAGTTGTATTGCAAAAGTTACGGAAGGAAATGCAGTAATGTCTAAAAATACAATTCTATCAGAAGATGAAATTAAAGATGGTTTAATTTTAACCTGTCAGGCTCACCCAACCACACAAAAAGTTACCATTGATTACGACGACGTTTAATAATTATAGTATTTTCGCATTCTACAAAACTAATTTATGACTTTCACAGAAATAAAAGATGCAGTGCTTATAGGGTTTTTCTTAGCCTTTATGATTGGGCCTGTTTTTTTTATGTTAATACAAACTAGCATTACCAAAGGAGCAAGAGCAGCAATTGCCTTCGATTTAGGAGTTGTGTTGGGTGATATTGTATTTATTTTAATTGCTTATTTTGGAAGTAAGCGTTTATTAGAACAAATTAAAGATGATCCTCGTTTATTTTATATTGGTGGTTTAATTTTATTAGTTTACGGAATTATTACTTATTTAGATAAAAGTCAGAAAAGAATTATTGATGATGAAACACTTATTATTCCTGTAAAATCCAATTATGTAAAACTTTTTTTAAAAGGATTTTTACTCAACTTTATTAATATCGGTGTATTGGCTTTTTGGTTAGGAATGATTGTGGTGGTTGGCTCGAATCTTCAAATGAATCCTTCAAAAATATTTAATTACTTTACAATTATTCTGGTTAGCTATTTAATAACTGATATTGTAAAGATTTTATTAGCCAAACAGTTAAAGAAAAAACTAACACCTAAAGTTGCCTACAAAATAAAACGAATTATGGGGCTTTTATTAATGGTTTTTGGTATTGTTTTAATTTTAAAAGGTTTTATTCCTAAAGAGCAGTTAAATTTTAAAAATGTGATTGAACAACAAACCGAAAAATAAATGGTTAAAGAAAAGTCTACACAAAAACAGGCGAAAATTTTACGCTTATTTAGAAAAATACACCGAATAACAGGAGCAATGCTTTTCGTTTTTTTCTTTATTATTGCCATAACAGGAATTTTATTAGGGTTAAAAAGTAATAGCAACGGTTTAATTTTACCCAAAACCACTCAAGGAACTGATACAAATTTAAAAAATTGGTTGCCAATAGATAGCTTGCACAACAAAGCAATACTAATTTTACAAGATTCTATTCAGAAAGATTTATCATTAGAGTTGGATAGAATTGATATTAGAAAAAATAAAGGTATTGTTAAGTTTATTTTTGAAAATCATTATTGGGAAATACAACTAGATGGTGCAACAGGGAAACTGCTTAGTGTTGCTAAAAGACATTCCGATTTAATAGAGGACTTACATGATGCCACAATTTTAGATCGTGTTTTTAATACATCTCAAACCCAAATTAAACTTCTATATACTTTAATTATGGGTCTAGCTTTGTTACTCTTTACAATTACAGGTTTTTGGCTTTGGTATGGCCCCAAACGCTTAAAAAAAAGTAGAAAAGCTCTTAAATAATTTTTAAAAAATCTTTACATCTTATTCGTAAAATTTATAATGAGCACTTAAAAAAACTATATTCTTAAAGAAAACTTATATTTTATAAATTTATACAGTAACTTTAGTACAAAATAACTCTATCATTATTAACAACGTACTAACTTATTTTTAAAATACAAGAACTAACAAAATGGAATTTATACGTAATTTTTTAGAATTTGAACTTATTCATATTGGTGATTATATTATTAGAGTGTTCGCCTTAGTAATGGTTTTATTCATTTTTTTAATTACTAAAATTTTATTATTTGGTATAAAAAAAACACTCTTTAGAAGACACGCTAAAAATAGCCAAGATATTGGAAACAAATTAGCCTTATTTCAAATTATTAAATATGTAATTTGGGTTATTGCTTTTGGGCTACTTTTAGAAACCGTTGGTATTAAGGTAACTGTTTTAGTTGCTGGTTCAGCTGCATTGCTTGTTGGAGTTGGTTTGGGTTTACAGCAAACATTTAATGATATTGTCTCAGGAATTATATTACTTTCTGAAAGAAGTATAAAAGTGGGTGATATTTTAGAAATTGACAGTGATGTTGTTAAAATTCAAGAAATTGGCCTGCGAACTTCAAAAGGCACAAATAGAGATGAAATTTCTATTATTATTCCAAATTCACTTATCACCACAAACAAGGTAATTAATTGGAGTCATCAGGCAAAAAAAACACGTTTTAAAATAAATATTGGAGTTGCCTATGGAAGCAACGTAGATTTGGTAATGAAAATTCTTAAAGAAAGTACCTTAGAACATCCTGATATTTACGATGGAAACTTAATTGATATTCGATTTTTAGATTTTGCAACTTCTTCCTTAGATTTTCAAATTTTATTTTTTAGTGAAAATATTTTTAGAATTGAAAAAGTTAAAAGTGATATTCGAAAAATAATTAATAGAAAATTTGTGGAAAATAACATTACCATACCATTTCCTCAATTGGATGTTCATTTAAAATCAAAACTCTAAAACAATGGACGGAAAAGCAAGAAAGAATATTAAAATTGGAATTGAAGTTGAAATTGTACAAAAACAACATCAACGAAATGGTGAATTAACTGAAGGTATTGTAAAACGTATTCTTACTAATTCACCAACCCATCCGCATGGAATAAAAGTACAATTAGAAACTGGTGAAGTAGGACGTGTTAAAAATCTATTACTCTAATAAACTAAAGTGGACTAACTTTCGTAATTTTTAAGAAATTCTTCTAGAGACATTGGTGTTAAATTTCTAGATTGATAATGTTTTACATACGTGTTGTAATTTCTTCTAGCGAAACTAGTGATTCTCTCAAGTTTTTTTGTGTTCATTAATGATATCGTTTTCATGACTCAAGAATTTTGGGGTTAATCTATTTTATGAAGATATAAAGCTACAACACAAATAGTTAAAAAACAAATAAAATTACCTTTTATAGGGTTTTTATATCCTTTTGTTTTATTTTTTATGTATTTTATAGATATTAAACATAAAAATATAATTATACCATTCAGCCTAAAATCTTATATTTACAACATATGAAACTTTACAATAAATATATTCTCCCAAAAGCAATTGATTGGGCTTGCAGCCAAAAACCTAGCATGAAACAACGCGAAAAAATCATTCCGTTAGCAACTGGAAATGTGCTAGAAATAGGTGTAGGTTCTGGATTAAACTTGCCTTATTACACTAAAAATATTGAAAAATTAACCGCCATAGATCCTTCCAAAGAATTATGGGATAGAGGTGTTGTAAATACCAATACATTACCTTTTGATTTTGAATTTTTAATTGCTGAGGCTGAAAATATACCAGCAAAAAATCAAAGTTTTGACACTATCGTAATTACGTATACATTATGCACCATACCTAATTTAAAAAAAGCATTTTCTGAAATAAAACGTATCTTAAAACCAAATGGAAAATTACTATTCTGTGAACACGGAAAAGCACCTGATAATTTTGTTCAAAAATATCAAAATATTATAAATCCTGTTTGGAAAAAAATTGGAGGTGGATGCAATTTGAATAGAAATATTCCTGCTATTATTGAAGAAAACGGTTTTACAATTAGTAAATTAGAAACTATGTATCTTCCTGGTTGGAAACCTGCTAGTTTTAATTATTGGGGAATAGCAGAAATGAAATAATCTTATAATTAATACTTATACAATTCTCTTTTCATTAGTATTTACCACAAAATCAACAATTTAAAGCTTATCTTTAAAGTTAAATTTAAAACTAGATCATATGGAAACTAGTATTTTTGTCGCAAAAATTATTGGAGTTCTCTATTGCTCTTTTGGTATTGGTATTTTGTTCAATAATAAATTCTATTCAAAAACTTTTAAGAATTTGTTAGATGACAGTACTTATTTGATTATTGGAGGAATTTTAGCTATTATTTTTGGTTTAGTCATTATTGAATTTCATAATTGTTGGGTACAAAATTGGACCGTGATAATTACAATTATTGGATGGCTTGCTTTATTTAAAGGGATAGTTATTTTAACGTTTCCTAAAAGTTTAAATATCTTTAAAAAATTATTTGAAAAAGATATATTTAATAAATTTTTTGCAATTCTAGTTATCCTTTTTGGGGTTATATTTCTTTATTTCGGATTTTTCAGCTCATGAAAAATTAAGCATTTCTTTAAATTATACGTTGGATATATATACTATGCAGTAACAAAAGGCACATTATCTCGTGCTCATTTATGCTTAAATTTGCATAGAACTAATTTATCTATTTAGGAAATTGCTTAAAACAAGTATATATAAAAAATTTATTACCACTTTTTTAGTCTTGGTATTTTTCTCACCAACACTTATTAAAGCAGCACATTTATTATATAACAAGCATCAACACGAGTTTGTTTTGAACTCAAAAATGGTTGAAATTCATGAATCTCATAGTGATTGTCCTATCTGTAAATTTCAGGTTACTAAACTTATTACTAATGAAAATTATTATGAAACTTCACATCAACCATTAGTTTCAGAATTTACTCCTTTTTGTAGTAATTCTATTTTAAAATCTACCGCTCTCTTTTCATTTAATTTAAGAGCACCACCTTATAGTAGTTAGAAATTATTTTTTACAAGTGCACTTCAAAACATATTTCAACTTAATTAATAGCTCAATACAGTTATTAGAAACTATTCTACTATGAAACTATACTATCTTTGGTTTTTGTTACTATTTATAAACCAACCTATTTTTGCACAAAATACAGTTTCGGGTGAAGTAAAAGATTATACTTCAAAAGAAACTTTACCTTACGTTTCAGTTTATTTACCTCAATTAAATAAAGGAACACAAACCAATGAAAATGGAATATTTGAACTAACAAATCTACCCTTGGGTGAACTAAAAATCCAGTTTTCCTTTTTAGGGTATAAGTCCATAATCAAATCTGTCTTTATTACAAAAGAACATGATATTCAACTTGACATTGAAATGGAATCTAGTGTTTTTCAGGTTGAAGAAGTTGTAATTTCAGGAGGAACTTACTCCACTCAACACCAAAATGCCATTAAAATTGAACTCGTAAAAGGAAGTGAACTATCATCAACAGGTGCACAAAGTTTTACTGAGGCCATTGTAGATATTCCTGGAGTTGATATGATTTCAAAGGGAAATGGTGTTGTAAAACCTGTAATTCGAGGTTTATCAATGACTAATATTTTACTACTTAATAATGGTGTTAAAATGGAAAATTTTCAATTTTCAGAAAACCACCCGTTTATTATTGATGAATTTGGAATTGATCGCGTTGAGATTATAAAAGGACCTGCATCATTATTGTATGGATCTGACGCTGTGGGCGGAGTGATTAATGTATTAAAAGAAAAACCCGCTCCCGTTGGATTTATATTAGGTGATTTTAACTCGCAGTACCATTCAAATACTCAGGGTATTGTAAGCAATTTTGGTGTAAAAGGTAGTAATGAGACCTTTTTTTGGGGAATAAGAGCTGGTGTTAAAAGCCATACCGACTATAAAGATGGAAATGGAGATTACGTTCCAAATACCCGATTTAATGAAACTAGCATTAAATCGAATGTTGGAATGAATAAATCATTTGGTGTATTTCGTTTAAATTATGATTACAATGCACCTAAATTTGGAATGAGTATTAACGATGCTTTTCCATTTATTACTGAAAACGGGAGGGAAAATAATTATTGGTATCAAGACTTAAAAAATCATGTAATTTCAACGAGAAACACTCTTTTTATTGATAAATATAGTTTGAATGTAAATGCTTCCTATCAACTAAATAATAGAGTACTGCAAACTGATGATACCAAACCATTTTATGAAATGGTAAATATAGATTCTAATACTTTTTCGTATGAAGCAAAAGTGAATTTTCCTTCAAATGAAAAAACAACTTATATTGTTGGTGTTCAGGGAGCTTCAAATACAATTAAAAACAATGATGCTCCAAATCATTTATTGCCTGATGCTAATGTGAATGACATTGCGTTATTTGCTTTTGCGCAATTCAATCTATTTAAAAATTTAAAAGCACAAACAGGAATTAGATACGATTATAGATCAATTAATACACAAGCAGAACCGAACAGAGGGGCCGTTGATACAAATTTTGGTGATATTAGCTCTTCATTTGGGACAACTTATAATTTATCCAAAAAAATATTATTTAGAACAAATATTGCTTCGGCCTTTAGAACACCAAATATTGCAGAATTAACTCAAAATGGTATTCACGGTGGGCGTTACGAGCAGGGAAATCCGGATTTAAAATCGCAACGAAGTTATGAGATAGACTTAAGTTCTCACTATCACTCCAAAAAATTATTGATTGATATTTCTGGATTTTACAACGCTATTAACAACTACATTTTTATTGCTCCCTCAAATGAAAAAACAATTAATAATGATATTATTTATAAATATTCGCAAACAAATGCAACCATAGTAGGAGGCGAAATTGCTATAGACTTATTGCCTTTTGAGTGGTTAAGCTTAAATACCAGTTATGCGTACTTAAAAGGAGAACAAAATGATGGAAATAATTTACCATTTATTCCTCAAAATAAATTACGTTTTCACGCTAAATTTCAAAAAGACAACATTGGTGCTTTTCAAAATTCGTTTTTTAAAATTGGAGGAACTTTTGCTGATCAACAAAACAATCCTTCATTATTTGAAACTGAAACAAATAGCTATGTTCTACTAAATATGGGTGTTGGTAGCTCCATAAAAATATCAAATCAATTAATTTCATTTTCAATTCAAGCCAATAATTTATTGGACAAAACGTATATAGATCATTTATCAACTTTAAAAGAATTAGGACTATACAACATTGGAAGAAATATAAGTTTCAATTTAAAAATTCCATTTAACCTATAATAAACTACTTAAAAATGAAAAACTCAATAATAATTTTACTCTCATTCATACTGTTTGTAGCACTAATAAGTTGTGAAGAAAGTAGTAAAAAAGAAACTAAAACTACTTTAAAAAATAACGACGTAAACTTAGATATTAGCAAAGGCTTTCAGTTGCTTGAATCTAACTGTTTTGCTTGTCACAGTCCAAAAACTTCTCTTGAAGACCGAATTGCACCGCCCATGGCTGCAATTAAAGAATATTATATTACTGAAGGAGTTACACAAGAACAATTTTCACAAAGTTTAATTACATTTATTGAAAACCCAGAAGAAAAAAATGCTAAAATCCCTGAAGCTATTGAGCGTTTTGGCTTAATGCCAAAAATGAATTTTACACCACAACAAATTACTCAAATTGCGAATTATATTTATAACTCAAAATTAGAAGAACCTAATTGGTATGCAAATCACTTTCATAATGAAAAATTTATTCATCTTGAAAATCTAAAAAATGAAGATTTATCATACGAAGAACTTGGTTTAAAATATGCGATGAATACAAAAGCTGTTTTAGGAAAAAATTTGATTGTTGCCATTAAAAATAAAGGGACTGAAGAAGCGGTTGCATTTTGTAACACAAGAGCTTTCAATATTGTTGATAGTGCAGGTGTTGCCTTAAACACAAACATTAAAAGAGTTTCCGATTTTCCTAGAAATACAGCTAATAAAGCAAGTTCTGAGGAATTAAACTATATAAAAAAGTCTAAAAATTTAATTGAGAATGGCAAGAAATTAATGCCTATAGTACAGGAAATTAATAATAAAATGGTAGGCTATTATCCAATTGTAACCAATCAAATGTGTTTGCAATGTCATGGTATGCCAAACACTCAAATTTTACCAACTACGTTATCTAAAATAAAAGAACTATATCCAACCGATAAAGCTACAGGATATGGAGAAAATGAATTAAGAGGAATTTGGGTAATAGAAATGGATAAAAAGTAAAAAATTAAAACTTTTGTAACTCTAAAATTAAGTAATTTAGCAACTAATTCATATACATAAATAGCAATGAATACCATTAAACTAAATTCAGATTTCCAAATTTCAAGAATTGTACACGGACTATGGAGACTTACAGACTGGAATTTAAGCAATCAGGAACTTCTAAAACTTACCCAACAATGCACAGAAATTGGTGTTACTACTTTTGACCAAGCTGATATTTATGGAAATTATAGTTGTGAAAAGTTATTTGGTGATGCTTTATCTTTAAAACCTGAATTAAGAAAGGAAATTCAGCTATTAACAAAGTGCGGTATTAAATTAAATACAGATAAATTTCCGTCTAGAGAATTAAAATATTATGACTATAGCTACGATTATATTGTTTCATCTGTTGAAAATTCATTAAAAAACTTCCAAACAGATTATATTGATGCGTTGTTATTACACCGGCCTTCTCCATTTTTTAATCCAGAAGAGGTTGCAAAAGCCTTTCACGATTTAAAACAAAGTGGGAAAGTGCTACATTTTGGAGTTTCTAATTTTAACACTCAACAATTTGAAACATTAAATGCATTTACCGATGAAAAATTAATTACAAATCAGGTTGAAATTTCTCCAAGTTGTTTAGAGCATTTTGATAACGGAAATATTGATTATTTTTTACAGAAAAATATACATCCGATGGCGTGGTCACCATTAGCTGGTGGGCAACTATTACATCCAACAACTGAAAAAGAACATAGAATTTTTAATACACTTTCTGAAATCGCTAATCAGCTAGATATTAAAAGTGTTGATCAGCTCATTTATGCTTGGCTATTAAAACATCCTGCTGGTATTATTCCTGTTGTTGGCACACAACATATAAATCGCATAAAAAATGCTGTAGAAGCCTCTAGTATTGATTTAAGTTTAGAACAGTGGTTTAAAATATACAATGCGTCTACAGGAGTTGAGCTTCCTTAAATTTATAAAATAACAAATAACTTATTCAACATTATAATGTTTCTAATTGACAAACCTTACGTTTCTGATTTTCTAATAAAAACCATTAAAGAAAATAATTTTCAAATTGTTAAAACCGAAGTCGCTAAAGAATTAGTTCCTGATAAAACCCTAAACTGGATTTCTGAAACTGATGCAAAGAACAGTTATATCGCTAATCCAAATCAACCTATTTATTCAAATTCTGAAAATAGTATAAGTTGGGTTGAAGAACATTTAAATACAACCAAACTTCCAACCCAAATTGGTGTTTTTAAAAATAAAATTAAATTTCGTGAATTATTAAAAGAAACGTACCCTAATTACTTTTTTAAAGGTGTAAAGTTTGAAGATTTAGATGAATTAAAAGTGGCTAAATTAAAATTCCCCTTTATAATTAAACCTGCTGTAGGTTTTTTTAGCTTAGGAGTTCATAAAGTTGATGAACCTAGTGAATGGAATGAAGTTTTAGCTCAAATTAAAAAGGACATCAACCATATTAAGGGCTTTTATCCTACTGAAGTTTTAGATGCCAATTATTTTATTATTGAAGAATGTATTGAAGGAGAAGAGTACGCCGTAGATTGTTATTATAATGAAAAAGGGGAAGCGGTTATTCTTAATATTATGCATCATATTTTTTCTTCAGGAAAAGATGTAAGTGATAGAGTGTATTCTACCTCAAAAGAAATTATCTCGTCAAATCTAAAAACGGTTCAAAATTTAGTGACTATTATTGGAGAAAAAGCAAATTTGAAAAATTTTCCAATACACATTGAAGTTAGGATTGATGAGTCAGGAATTATTATTCCTATTGAAGTAAACCCAATGCGTTTTGGCGGTTGGTGTACAACAGGTGATATGGCTTGGTATGCCTATGGCATCAATTCGTACGAGCATTTTCTATATGGTAAAAAACCAAACTGGGACGAAATTTTTAAGAATAAAGCAGGTGAAAAATATAGCCTAATTTTATTAGATAACACCTCCGGAATACCACAAGAAAACATCAAATTATTTGATTACGATTTATTACTAAACGATTTTGAAAAACCACTCCTTTTAAGAAAGGTAGCTATGAAAGAATATCCGGTTTTTGGATTTGTATTTACGGAAACTTCTGAAGGAAATGAGGAAGAGTTAAAACAAATTTTAACTTCTAATTTAAGAAAGTATATTATTTCTAAATAAATATATTCCCAAAAGTTAAAAGCACCATAAAAAAAGTATTTTTTCCTTGGTGCTTTTATTTTTTATTCTTTTTCAAACCTATTATTCGTTTTATCAATATCAGCCATCATTTCAAATGGATCAATTTGAACAGATTTAATTTCTTTTGATGTTGAAAATGTGTATTTCGGATGAGCCCAGGTCCAATCTTTTAAAATAGTAGCACTTGTAGGTTTGTTTCCACGCATCATACGTAAAGGAATATTAAAATCTTCAGTACTTCCATCAACATAGGTAATTGTGAGGTCTATTGGCATTGGCATTTGTCCAATACGCGCCAACGTAATGCTTTTATTATCAACTTTTGCAATTGCATAATCTATGGTATGCGTAGTTTCAATCCATTCGTTTAAAAACCAATCTAATTGAAGTCCAGATACTTTTTCTGCAACTCTTTTAGCATCATTTGGAGTTGGATGTTTAAACTTAAAATCGTTAAAATATTTTTTAAGCATTTCTTTTACATTTTCTTCACCCATAATATAATTCAACTGCGTAAGAAACATACTTCCTTTTGTATAACTTCCTGTTCCAAATGCTCTGTTGGTGTTAAACCTATCAGCATGTGTTGTTAAAGATTCATCTAATCCATTATTCACTAAATAAAAATAACCTCTATAACTTCTTGATGATGGTTTGTCATTTCCGTTTCTCAAAATTTTATTTGATGCTAAAGATGAAATATAAGAAGTGAAACCTTCATCCATCCAAGAATGTTTACTTTCATTGGATGCTAAAATATTATGAAACCACGTATGTGCAAATTCATGAAAAACTGTTCCGGCAATTTCATTTATTGATTTTCCTCCTGCAATAAATGTACACATTGCATATTCCATACCGCCATCACCTGCTTGAATTACAGAATACTGTTTCCAAGGATACTGCCCTATGTTTTCATTGTAATAATTTAACGCTTTTTCGGTTAAAGGCTGAACTTCTTTCCAAGCTTTAGCATATT
The DNA here is from genome assembly GCF_013041805.1 of Lutibacter sp. GTDB lineage: Bacteria > Bacteroidota > Bacteroidia > Flavobacteriales > Flavobacteriaceae > Lutibacter. The sequence goes on along the minus strand of NZ_JABDRI010000016.1, from coordinate 18,066 downwards.
CAGGTATATTTTTATATAAAAAATGAAGTACGGTTCCTCCTTTAGTTATTAATGTATCGTGTGCATAATTTGGATCTGCTGCCCACGTGAAATCGTGAACATTTTCTGCAACAAAGTTCCATGTTAATTTTTTGCCTTTTTTAACTTCTAATTGTTTCGTTTTATCTTCATACCCATGGCCAACTTCTTGTGGATTTTGAAGTATTCCTGTTCCTCCCACCGTGTAATTTCTATCAATATGAAGTGTTACATCAAAATTCCCCCAAACTCCATGAAATTCTCGAGCTATATAAGGATGAGCGTGCCAACCTTCAAAATCATATTCCGCCATTTTAGGGTACCATTGCGCCATAGAAAGTGCCACACCATCTTCATTATTTCTTCCAGCTCTTCTAATGTGAACAGGCAACTGCCCCTCAAAAGTCATCTCAAAAGTTGCTTTTTCTCCAGGTTGAATAGGTTTATTTAGCTGAACTTCTAAAACAGTTCCTTCTGTAGTATATTTTATTTCTTCTCCATTTTGCGTTAATGAAAGTACATTTAAGTATCCTATTTCATTTGGTTTTAACTTCGCAATTCTACTTTCATATTTGAGATTACCGTTCGTTCCAACATTATTCACCATTCTTCTATCTGGATCAACAATTGCTTGCAACCTTGCATCCATTTCGCTATTTGGTTGAAATGCATTATAATATAAATGATAAAAAACTTGATGTAAAATGTCAGGAGAATTATTCGTATAAACTAACTTTTGAGTCCCTTTATATTGGTAATTGTTTACATCAAAATCAACATCCATTTGATAGTCTACATGTTGTTGCCAATAATAAATATTGTTTTGAGCTTTCACAATAATTGATGTGAAAATTAGGAATAGTATTAGTAATTTCTTCATGTTTTATTTTTTAATTTACGCAATATAACTATAACAAAAGCAAACAAAAAAGCACACTCGTTACAGAGTGTGCTTTTTTAACAGAAAATTATAATTTCTTAACTTTTATTTACCATTTTATCAGCTAAAATTAATGCATTGTATGCATTTACAACTTTTCCTGAAACAGATAATTCAGAGAATTGTACTTTTTTACCGTTTGGGTTTTCTTGTGATTTGGAACCTGGTAATAGCACTTCCATATTTATTTCAGTACCTGAATTCATAATAATATGTTTCACCTGACTTGCAGATAACTGTGGATAATAAGATCTTACCAAAGCTGCTATTCCAGCAACTTCAGGAGAAGCCATTGAGGTTCCATTGTATCTTGCGTACTCGTTATTAGGAATAGTAGAATAAATTTGAACTCCAGGAGCAAAAACATCAACATTTAATTTACCGTAGTTAGAAAATGTTGCTGGTAAATTTTCATCATAATTAGAACTCATCGCTCCAATTGTAAGTACGTTATCAGCAAATTCAGTTACTTTATCTTCTGAATCATTTGGCCAATTGCTCTTTGTATCGATATCTTTACTATCATTTCCTGCTGCGTGTACTAATAATACATCTTTTTTCTCTGCATATTTAATCGCATCAAATACCCACTCAGAATTTGGAGACCAGTTTTTACCGAAACTCATATTCACAACTTTTGCACCATTATCTGCAGCATATCTAATTGCTAATGCCACATCTTTATCACGTTCATCACCATCTGGAACTGCTCTAACCGACATTAATTTAGCATTTGTTGCAACACCATTTAAACCAATATCGTTATTTCGAGTTGCTAGTATTATTCCTGAAACATGCGTTCCATGAGATTCGCTTTCTGTTGATCCTATTACATTACCGTTTCCGTAAGTTGTATCAGTAATATCTTCTGGATTATCACCAACAATTGCTCTTCCATCAAAAGTAAGGTCATAGTTTTTGTTTTTCTTTTGGGTTTCGTAATACTCTATAAATGCCGCTTCATCTAAACCTCTTCCTAACAAACTTAAAATATCTCCTATTTGAGCTTGTAATTTTTGATCGTCTGTTTTTACTGCTTGTAAATCTTCAATTGTAAAGCTATCTTTTCCTAAAAAAGTTTTTACTGAAGCAAAATTTCCTTCAATTTGTGCCAATCGATCCATTGTTTGAAAATGACGACCGCCAGAAGCCTCATAAGCCTTTAAGTATTTTTGGTAGTCTTCAAACGCTGCTTTTTCATCAGCTCCAATTGTTTCAAGGGTTTTACCTTCAAAACGATTTTTATATTTTGCATACAAACGTGTTATCTCTAGTTGCTCTGGAGCTCCAACACCATCACCTCCTAAAAAGTTCCATCCGTGAATATCATCAATAAAACCATTTTTATCATCATCAATTCCATTTCCAGCAATTTCTTTCGGGTTAGACCAAATATTGTCTTTTAAATCTTCATGATTGATATCAATACCAGAATCAATAACACCTACAATTACTGTTTCTCCTTTTTTTCCTTCTAAAAATTTGTATGCTTTATCTAAACTCATACCAGGAATGGTATCAGTTGCCAAATCTGCATGTGCCCAATGATTGAATTCTTCCTCACCAATTGGTGTTTTTTTTGCAGTGATTGATACTGCCGTTTCCATAGTAGGTACTGCTAAATTTTTAACAGAACTACAGCTTGCTAAAGTAAAAGCTGCTATTGCTACTAGATAAGTTAATTTTACTATTCTCATTACTACTTATTTTAATTAAATACTTCGTTAAATTTATATGTTTGGTCTAATCGTACTCCTTTTTCAGTGTGTTTTACAGTGCATAATTCATTACTCGCATCATGTTCAAAAAATAATAGGTAATTATGATCCGCTGCTTTATTTAGAAAAGTTGCTTTTTCATCCATTGTTAATAACGGACGCGTATCGTACCCCATTACATATGGCAATGGAATATGACCAACTGTAGGTAATAAATCTGCTACAAATACAATAGTTTTATCTTTATATTGAATATGTGGAATCATTTGCTTTTCGGTATGTCCATCTGCAAATAAAATATCAAAACCTACTTCTGAGTTTTTTACAAAATCTCCAGTAGGTAAATTCACAAAATTTAATTGTCCAGTTGCTTCAATTGGGTTGATATTTTCTTTTAAAAATGATGCTTTTTCTCTAACGTTTGGTTCAACAGCCCATTGCCAATGATTTTTATTGCTCCAAAATTTAGCGTTTTTAAATGCTGGTTCATATCCAGTTCTATCTTTATTCCATTGAATGCTTCCTCCACAATGATCAAAATGTAAGTGCGTCAAAAATACATCGGTAATATCATCTCTATGGAAACCATATTTTGCCAATGAAGTGTCTAAAGAAAAATCTCCAAACATGTAATAATAACCGAAAAACTTATCTGATTGTTTATTTCCAACACCGGTATCAATTAAAATAAGCCTATTACCATCTTCAATAAGCATGGTTCTGAGCGCCATATCTATTAAATTATTACTGTCTGCCGGATTTGTTCTTTGCCATAAAACTTTTGGAACCACGCCAAACATAGCGCCACCATCTAGTTTAAAGTTCCCTGTTTCAATTGGGTATATTTTCATTTAATAAATTTATGAGCACAAAGATACAAGAATTTGTATGTATTTTAGTGTTAAAAAAAAGCAAAAAACCTAAGCGCATGCTTAGGTTTTTATTGAGGCATCGAGCGGATTCGAACCGCTGTAGGAGCTTTTGCAGAGCCCAGCCTAGCCACTCGGCCACGACGCCTTATTTGGTTTGCAAATTTAAGTATTTTTAATTTGTTGGCAAGAATTTTTATGATTATTGTTTATTTATTCATTTAATTATAACGTTATTTTCTGCTTTTACTCATTTCTATAGTAACCATAGCAACATTACCTCCTATTGGAGGATTTAATTTTGAAACTGCAACTTCTGCTTTTTTTACTAGAGAAATTTCAAATAAAATTCTATCTAAAATACGTTTTGCGACTTCTTCTAATAATTGAGAGCGAATTGCCATTTCTTCCTTTACAATTTTATTTAAAAGCACATAATCAACTGTATCAGAGAGATTATCAGTTTTTGCAGATTTAGATAAATTTGCCTTAACCGCTAAATCTACACGATAATCTGAACCAATTTTTCCTTCTTCAATTAAACATCCGTGATATGCGTAAACCCGAATATTTTTTATTTTAATTGTTCCCATTTTATAATTCTTTATACAAAGATAAGCTCTTTTTTAAAGCGTTAGGTATTGAACTGTCTGTTTGAACTCTTTTTTAATTTTCATCTAGACAAATTGATAGTGAAATACTTATATTCATGAGCTTCTTATTAATAAAATAACAAGAACGAGTTAAGCCTAAATATAAGGGAACATATAAATTATACTTATTTTTATTCCATAAAACTGAAACATTATAGCTTTGAAAATTTTGTAGTTGAATTGCCGAAAAAAATCGATAATTTTGCAGCTTATTAGTTTTGTATTATGGAAGAAGAAAAAAAGTCGTTAAATTTTTTAGAACAAATTATTGAAGAAGATTTAGCAAACGGGTTACCTCAAGAAAAATTACGTTTTAGATTTCCCCCCGAACCAAATGGGTATCTGCATATTGGCCATGCGGCTTCTATTTGCTTAAATTTTGGATTAGGATTAAGATACAATGCGCCTGTTAATTTGCGTTTTGATGATACAAACCCAGCAAAAGAGGAGCAAGAATATGTTGATTCCATAAAACACGATGTGAAATGGCTTGGTTTTGAGTGGGATAAAGAATTATACTCATCAGACTATTTTCAACAATTATTTGATTGGGCTGTTCAACTAATTAAAGAAGGGAAAGCATATGTTGATAACCAATCTTCAGAAGAAATGGCAAAACAAAAAGGAACGCCTACTGAACTTGGAACTAATAGTCCGAACCGAGATAGACCTATTGAAGAAAATTTAGCACTTTTCTTACAAATGAAAAATGGAGAGTTTGAGGAAGGTTCTCATGTTTTAAGAGCTAAAATAGATATGAAGCATGTAAATATGCATATGCGAGACCCAATTATGTATCGTATTCTTAAAAAACATCACCACAGAACTGGCAACGATTGGTGTATTTACCCAATGTACGATTGGACGCATGGTGAAAGTGACTATATTGAGCAAATTTCACATTCCATATGTACATTAGAATTTAAAAGTCATAGAGATTTATACGATTGGTATGTTGACCAAGTTTATGACACTTCGAATTTAAGACCAAAACAACGCGAATTTGCACGTAGAAATTTAAGTTATACGGTGATGAGTAAGCGTAAATTATTGCAATTAGTGGAAGAGGGGCTTGTAAGTGGTTGGGATGATCCACGAATGCCTACAATTTCTGGTTTACGCAGAAGGGGTTATACACCAGCATCTATACGAAATTTTAGTGATACTGCCGGTATTTCTAAACGTGATAATGTTACTGACGTTGCTTTATTAGAACACTGTATTAAAGATGATTTAAACAAAACAGCACCACGCGTGATGGCAGTTTTAGATCCTGTAAAAGTAATAATTACCAATTATCCTAAAGGAGAAGAAGAGTTTTTAGATGCAAATTATAATGATTATGCTGAAGGTTTTGGTAGTAGAGCAGTTCCTTTTTCACGTGAAATATATATAGAAAAAGAAGATTTTAGAGAGGAAGCTAATAAAAAATTCTTTCGTTTAAAATTAGGAAAAGAAGTACGTTTAAAAAATGCATACATTATTAAAGCTGAAAGTTGTGTAAAAGATGAAAACGGTGAAGTTACTGAAATTCATTGTACATACGATCCAAATTCTTTAAGTGGAAGTGGTACAGAGGCTAGTAAGCGTAAAGTAAAAGGAACATTGCATTGGGTTTCTGTTAAACATGCTATAAATGCTGAAGTTAGAGTCTATGATCGTTTATTTACAGATGAAGCACCTGATGGGCATAAAGACAAAGATTTTAAAGACTTTATCAATCCAAATTCTTTAACAATTATTGATGCATTTGTGGAACCAAGTTTAAAAAACTCTAAAAATTTAGATAGATTTCAGTTTCAGCGTTTAGGGTATTTTTGTGTTGATAAAGATACAACCTCAACTAAATTAGTTTTTAATAGAACTGTTCCATTAAGAGATAGTTGGGCTAAAATGGACAACTAAAATTAAACCTTTATAAAGCTAAAGAGTCTTATAACTAAACATAAATTTACTAGTTATGAGACTCTTTTATATTGTGCTTTTTTTTATAATTTCAATCTCCTTTAGTTCTTGTGTAACTGCTGTACGGGCAACACCTTCAAATGCTGTAGTTATCTATAAACTACCCAAAACACATAAAGTCGTTTTTATTAAAGGGAATCGTTATTACAAGTGGAACGGAAAACACTATAGAAAAACATCAAAAGGATATGTTGTTGTTTGCGTTTAATTAATTTCTAAGGTTTTCAAAATTCCTTCCAACTCAAACATATAATCGCGCTTGTTAATTGAAGGTGCATAGGTAAATCCTTCTACAACAACTAGTCTATTATTTGGTTTATCAACTACAGTATAACTAAGGAAAGGACCTGCCATATACAGATTTTTAACTTCCCATTTTCCTCGAGTTTCAAAAGCTTTTTTTCCATCTAACTCAACTTCAAAAATATGAGGTGTATATGCTTCTTCTGTAATCATGTACGACCCTTCAATTTGGCCTGGTATATATTTTTCACCAATCATATCTCTCGTGGCAACAATATTATTTCCATTTTCATCATCTTCTGAAGTGATTGGAACCGTATAAGAAATTAACTCCATACTATTTCCTCCAAATAAGTGATAACGATACCAAATAAAATCTCCATTATCTTCTACTTTACTATAATTTTCGGGGATTTTAATAGAATATCCTTGTTTGTTAAATGTTTCAATTGTTGAAGGCTCCCAATAACCTTGGAGAATTTTGTGTCTAACTGCCCTTAAATCTGATTCTTTAAACTCAGAAATGATAGACACGCTATTTTTTTTAATCTCATTTATGAGTTCTTCTTTACTTCTACCGGTAATCGTAATAATTTTCTGAGGAGATGCGTAAACATCTGTATTTATTGTAAATGAATTTTCAGCTGCAATACCAATTTTTAAAATGCTTCTACTTGCTTTAAACATACTTCCAAAACTTTCTAATGGTACTTGAGACACTTCAAATTGAGCTTCAGGCTGCGGCAAACCTAACACAGGTTCAGCAATAAACTTTCTTAATTCATCACCTATGTCTCCTTGCCATTCGCTATTCTTCATGACAATAAGCAGATTGTTAATTCTTCCGTTAGCCTCACTTAACACTCTTTTATTATTTCCTGAATCACAAGAAATTAAAAACGTAACGATTACTACAAAAATTCCTAGATTTTTCATGTTATTTTTTAAATATTTTTAATTTGGTCCCTGGCTTTAAACTTTTAACGCTCCAAATATTGTTCCACTCTTTAATATCTTGTAAAGAAACGTTTTCGAAATTTTTTGCAATCAACCATAATGAGTCTCCACTTTTTACTGTATAAGTAGTAAATGGTCCTGTTGGAACTGCTTTTTTTGTTGGAGCTTTGCTTGATGTTGAAGTAACACTAACATTCAATTTTCTTGGGTAAATTGTTAAACGTTGTCCAATTCGCAAACGCGTACTTCTCATATTGTTCCATTGTTTAATTTTAGAAACAGAAACTCCATAGCGATCTGCTATTTTACCTAAATAATCACCACTTTTAACTCTATACAGTATTCGGTCATTCATTTCAACATACTCTGGTAGCGGCTTTTCACGCTTTGCCTCTTCAGCACTCGCATACGCATAAATTTGTTGTTCGTTACTAACAAAATTTCCAATATCCTTCACAGGTAAAGTCAATGTATAATTCTTCCCTTTAATAAAAGGAATAATATCTAATTTATATTGTGGATTTAAGTACTGAAGAACCTCTATATCAATATTTAAGGTCTCATAAATTTGCTCGAAAGTTAATTGTCTTTTAATTTGAACAGTGTCTGTTTCAAAATAATTCAATGCACTTTCTTTGGACTTTATATTGTGTTCATTTGCATATTCAAAAATGTATAATGTGGCGTAAAAAGCTGGAACATACCCAGCTGTTTCGCGTGGTAAATTATGACGGATATTCCAATAATTTTTGCTACCTCCAGAGCGTCTAATAGCTTTATTTACATTTCCAGGACCTGAATTATATGCAGCTAGCGCCAAATCCCAATCTCCAAATATTTTATATAAACTTGACAAATATTTACAAGCAGCTTCAGTTGCTCTATAAGGGTCTGAACGCTCATCAACATATGAGCTTACGTTTAAATCAAACTGTTTCCCTGTTTGGTACATAAACTGCCATAAACCTTTTGCCCCAACACGTGAGCGTGCTCTTGGTTTTAATGCTGACTCTACAATTGCTAAATATTTCATTTCCAACGGAATATCATATTTGTCTAGTTGTTCTTCAAACATTGGAAAATAATAGCGAGCTCTTTCCATTAAATTTGAAAATGCAGATTTTCTTCTTTTCAAGTATGTTTTAATTACTTGTTCTAAACTTTTATTATACTCAATGTGAAATGGTGTTTTGTTATCTAAAACTTCTAATCGCTCTTTTAGCAGCTCTGTTGGAAGTTCTTGTAGTTCGTCTATTACTAATTCATCATCTCTTAAAACATATTGAATGGTATCATATAAAGGTGACTTTATCAATTCATTTAACCACAAACTATCTATTAAAGTAGCTTCTTTATGAACTTTTAAAGTTAAGGAATCTGCTTTTTTAAAAAACAACGTGTCATTTGTTGAAAACAACTCTTTGGTATCTTCAATTTTTTGAGGTTGTAAAGTATCTGTTTTAGACTGTGAATAACCAAAACAACTTACTACTAAAAATAAAATAGGTACTAATTTACGCATTCAATATTATTCATTTAAAAGTTTTGAAATTTCATCAAAATTAGGTGCTAAAATAATCTCAATTCTTCTATTTTTTGCTTTTCCAGCCATTGTTTTATTTGAATCAACAGGTACAAATTCACCTCTTCCTGCAGCTGTTATTTGAGTTGGATTTACTCCTTTTTCCTTTAAAATTCTAACAATTGCAGTCGCTCTTTTTACTGATAAATCCCAGTTATCTAATAATGTTTTTCCAACATAAGGGTCGTTATCCGTGTGTCCTTCAATAAGCACTTGAATATCGGTATTTTCAGATAAAACACTCGCTAATTGCTCTACTGCTTTCTTCCCTTCTGAACCAACTGCCCAACTTCCTGAGTTAAATAATAATTTATTTTCCATAGAAACATAAATTTTTCCATTTTTATGAACTACAGTTAATCCTTTGCCTTCAAAATTGTGCAAAGCGTCAGAAATTGCTTGTTTTAACTGTTGCATTTGGGCTTCTTTTGCATCGATTAACTTTTGAAGTTCTGTTATTTGTTTTGAGCGTTGGTCTAACTCTTTTTGAAGTTTTTCTAAACGCATACTTTCTGTAGCTAATGTTTTTTCCTTCTCTTCAAGTTTTGATAATAACTCTTGATTTTTTTTAGATTGCTCAGCTAATTTTTTAGAACTTTGAGTTGATAGCGCTTTATATGATTCGTCTAAATTTTTATAGCTATGTTTAAGCGATATAAATTCATTTTGTAAAATTTCCTTTTCGTCTGATAGCTCATTATATTCATTTTGAAGCTTTTCTAAATTCGATGTTAACTTGTTTTTTGAAGCTAATAAATCATCTTTTTCTTGAATCAATGCAGAATTTGAAGCTTTTAATTTTTCGTATTTACTATCTAATTCTTGATATAATTTTTTAGAAACACATGAACTTAATGTAATAACTGCAATTATAAAAACTATTATTTTTTTAAACATATTCCTAATTTTTTAATTCTGATTATTCAATTTCAACAACTATTGGGCAATGATCTGAATGTTTTGCTTCTGGCAAAATATAAGCTCTTTTAATCCTATCTTTCATTGGTTCGCTTACCATATGATAATCTATTCTCCAACCTTTGTTATTATTTCTAGCGTTTGCACGATAACTCCACCAAGAATAATGATGAGGTTCTTTGTTTAAATATCTAAATGAATCTATAAAACCACTATTTATAAATTCTCCAATCCAATCTCTTTCAATTGGTAAAAACCCTGAAACACCTTTCATTTTTGGGTTATGAATATCAATTTCTTCATGGCAAATATTATAATCTCCACAAATAATGATATTAGGAATTTCTTTTTTTAACTCGTTTACATACTCCTGAAATTCAGCCATATAATTTAACTTAAAATTGAGTCGAGCATCATTAGTTCCGGAGGGTAAATACAAACTCATTACGGAAAAATCATCAAAATCGATTCGAAGATTTCTTCCTTCAAAATCCATGGTTTCAATACCTGTACCGTATTCTACATGATTTGGCTTGTGCTTGGATAAAATTGCAACACTGCTATACCCTTTCTTTTCAGCTGAAAACCAATAATGAAATGGGTAACCTGCTTCTTCAAATAAGTTTAAATCTAATTGCTCCTTATGTGCTTTTGTTTCCTGAATACAAATCACATCAGGACTTGCAACTTGTAACCAATCTATAAATCCCTTTTTTAAAGCGGCTCTAATTCCGTTTACATTATATGATATTATTTTCATAAATAAATTAACTGTTTTCGTATAAATCTCTTAGTTTTCTGCGCATTACTTTATTAGATGCAGTGCGAGGTAAACTATCAATTTTAACTAAATCGGTTACTTTAAATAACGGATTTAACTGCTTTCTAATACAAGATTTTGCCTCGTTCAAACGTTCTTCATTTGAAAGATTTGATTTAATTTCAACATAATAAACAACCAATAAACTTGGCCCTCCATTTTTTGGTGAAACGGCGATAGCTGCACTTTCTTTAATAAATTCTAACTGATTTAAAACTGCTTCAATTTGAATGGAGCTCACTTTTATTCCCCCCAAATTAATTGCATCATCAACTCGCCCTTGTGCCTTATAATAGCCGTTCTCTAATTGCTGTAATTCATCTCCATGGCGACGTAATAATTGGCCTTTATAAGTTGGTGTACCTTTATAATAAACATCAAAATGGTTTCTATTTAAAAGTGTATTAGACAAGCCCATAACCGGAGGTATTATAAATAACTCTCCTTTGTTTGATTTGTTGTTGTTTTCATCTAATAAAACAAATTCACCTCCTAATGCCTGCGTAGAAAATGTACTTGCTATATTTGGTTGTACCATCGTACTAGTAACATATCCTCCTCCAATTTCAGTTCCGCCACAATATTCAATAACTGGTTTATTATTAGCTAATTGCATTAAATATTCCATTTCTGATGGATTTGAAACTTCACCAGTAGAGCTAAAACATTTTATAGAATTCCATTCTAAATTTTCCATACAGTTAGATGTTTTCCAATGTTTTACAAAGCTTGGAATTACACCCAACATAGTAACTTGTGCATCTTGTACAAATTTGCCAAATTCTACACCCATTGGTGCTCCATAATATAAGGCAATTGATGCTTTATTAATAAGGGCTGCAAAAACCAACCAAGGTCCCATCATCCAACCTAAATTTGTTGGCCAACAAACCACATCATTTTTATGAATATCTTGATGATAATAACCATCGCTGGCTCCTTTTATTGGAGTGGTGTGTGTCCAAGGTATTGCTTTCGGCTCACCTGTTGTTCCAGATGAAAATAAGATTGTAATAATATCATCAGGGTTTTGAATTACCGTTGAAAACTCTTTTTTTGAGCTTAAAAATTCAGTCCACAATATATCATTTTCTCTCAAAGAAACATTTGTATTTGAAACTTTTAGAACTACTGCTTTGGTATCATTTAATTCACAAACCTTTTCAAAAAGAGGTAATTCTTTGCCTGCTCTTTGCAACACATCTTGTGTGAAAATTACTTTTGGTTCTGTAATTTTTAAACGAACTGCAATTTCGTTTGGTGTAAAACTATCGGCTATTGTTACAATAGGCATTCCAGCCTTAATACCCGCTAAATAAATAGCTACAGCTTCCAATGTCATTGGCATATCAATAGCTATTTTATCTCCTTGTTGTAAACCTAATTCAACTAAACCATTTGCAATTTGGTTTACTAATTTTAACAGCTCTATTTGTGAAACTTTTTGAATTTCTTTTCCTTCTTTTTGAAAAATAAGTACGGTAGCTTCATCTTCATTCTGAAAACAAGAATCTATGATATTTAATTTTGCGTTTTTTAACCATTTAGGATTTTCAACACCTTTAGAAATATCTAGGAATGAAGTATATTCTTTCTCTAATTTAATGCCTAAATTTTTAACAGTAGCTTCCCAAAATTCTTCTTTATTACGGACTGACCATTTCCAAAAATCTTGATAATTTTCAAATCCGTTTGCTTGCATCATTTTGTAAATGTTGCTGTGCTTAATAGTTTTTGTTGATGGCTTCCAAAAAGGTTTTATACTCATTTCAAATTAAAATTCTGGATCTTCCTCAATAATATCATCTAGATTATCCCCATCTACATTAGTTTCATCGCAATTTACCTTGATACTGAGATTTTTAGGTTTTTCAAACTCATCTTGACTAATATTCAAATTAGCATCTGCATATAATTTCTTATAATATAATGCCCAAATAGGTAAGGCCATAGAAGCTCCTTGCCCATAGGTAATTCCGGCAAAATGAGTTGCTCTGTCTTCTGCACCAACCCAAACTCCAGTTGCTAAATTTGGCACAATTCCCATAAACCACCCATCAGACTGATTCTGTGTAGTTCCTGTTTTACCTGCTATAGGATTTGTAAACTCATATGGGTAACCAGTTGCTACATTATCTGGATAAGATCCCCATTTAGTTCTTAAACGAATCCCAGAACCACCATCTGTAACCCCTTCAAGTAAATTGATAACTACAAAAGCGGATTCTTCACTTAATACCTCTTTAGAATTTGGTACAAATTGTTCTAAAACAGTACCATTTTTATCTTCAATTTTTAACAACATCATTGGTTCCACTTGCAATCCTTTATTCGCAAAAGTTGCGTATGCTCCTACCATTTCATATAAACTTAAATCTACCGAGCCTAATGCAATTGCAGGTACCGCTGGTATTTCACTTTTTATACCAGCTCTTTTAGCTAAACTAACCACATTTTGTGGGTTTACCATATCTATTAGTTTCGCAGTAATTACATTCACTGAGCCAGCTAACGCTTGTTTTAAAGTAAGTTCTCCACCATAATCATCACTTGAATTTTTTGGAGTCCAATCCTCTGGCATTCCATATTTTTCCTTAGGAATGGTATATGGGGTATTTGGAAATTTATCACAAGGTGATAAGTTTAACTGATTGATTGCAGTTGCATAAACAAAAGGTTTAAATGTTGAACCTACCTGCCTTTTTTGTTGTTTTACTGCATCAAATTGAAAGTGCTTATAATCAACACCACCAACCCAAGCTTTCACATGACCTGATTCTGGTTCTACTGATAACAATCCCGATCTTAAAATATGCTTGTAATAACGAATTGAGTCTTTTGGTGATAAAATAGTGTCAATATCTCCTTTATAAGAAAACACTTTCATATTCACTTTTTTATCAAATGAAGCTCTAATTTCCTTTTCAGAAGCACCTGATTTTTTCATTTGCCTCCAACGATTAGAGCGTTTCATTGCTTGTTCCAATGTACTAGTAATTTGTTTTCTATCTAAGTCATAAAAAGGAGCGGTTCTATTTCTTTTTTGTTCTTTAAAAAATATTCTTTGTAAATTAGACATGTGCTCATTCATTGCTTCTTCTGCATACATTTGCATTCGAGAATCTAAGGTTACATAAATCTTTAATCCATCACGATGCAAATCATATTGACTACCATCAGGTTTTGGATTATTTTTAATCCAAGTTTTCATAAAATCACGTAAATATTCTCTAAAGTAGGTTGCAGATCCATCACTGTGATCTTCTCTATGAACATCTAGACCTAAGTCATTTAACTGTAATGAATCTTTTAATTTTTTTGAAATGAAATTATTACGTTCCATTTGCTTCAATACAACATTTCTTCTGTGCAGTACTGTGTCTACCCTATATTCCTTTAATGGGTTAAATAGCGACGAGTTTTTTAACATTCCTACTAACATAGCAGATTCAGAGACTTTTAAATCAATTGGTTCTTTTCCAAAATAGATTCTTGAAGCAGAGCGAATACCAACCGCTAAATTTAAAAAGTCGTACTTATTTAAGTACATTGTTAAAATTTCTTGTTTGGTATATTGCCTTTCTAATTTAATTGCTATAACATACTCCTTTACCTTTTGTAAAATTCTTTCTGGTAGACTTCTAGAACCTTCTCCATGAAATAATAATTTAGCCAATTGTTGCGTAATAGTACTACCTCCACCGCCTTTACCCATTTTTGCAACGGCTCTAAATGTTGATTTAAAATCTATTCCTGAATGGTCGTAAAAACGTTCATCTTCTGTAGCTACTAATGCTTTTATTAAATTATCTGGTAAATCTTTAAATTTTACTGGTGTTCTATTTTCTTTAAAATATTTACCTAATGTTTTTCCATCTATTGAAATCACTTCAGAAGCTAAGTTCTTTTCTGGATTTTCTAATTCTTCAAATGAAGGTAGCGCTCCAAAAACACCCCAAGAAGCCAATAAAAATAATAGTATTAAAGCCGAAGTTCCACCTAAAATAACAATCCAAAACCATTTTATATAGATAAAAAAATTATTTTTAGTAGTTGTGTTTTTTTTCATTTTTTAACTTTTTCTATTCGTAAACCTACATCTGTAATTCCTTGTAAAGGTATGATGCCTTCAACATCATTTATACTTCGTGTGGCGTGTTGTACACTAAATTTATAATCTCCTTTTTCAGAAAAAATAACATTTTCTTTATAAAAAAGTTTATTTTCTTTAATATCTGTAAAACCAGAACCTAACCAATTTCCAAACGGATCAGTCATTTCATATTCTAGTGTGTCAACAATTTTATAACCACTTGGAAATTCCATTTTTGCAATTAAAAATAAAGAGTTAAACTCATATTTTTTATTGTTTCTTATATTTATAAACACATTTCTTGTAGAAATAGTATCTGAATTAAATACAATAAAAGAAATATTTTTTTCTGAACTCCATTGATGATTTTCAATTGATTTATAATCATCAAAAATCATATTAGAGTCACATGATATGAGTAAGAATACACCTATTAAAAATAGAATATAGTTATGTATTTTTAGTTTCGTTTGCACTTTTTCTTGGTGGTCTTCTTTTTTTGTTTCTAGTTGCTTTTTTAACAGGTTGATTTGAATTAGGTTTTTGCTGTTTTTGAGCTTGGTTTTGCTGATTTGGATGTTGTTTTTTACCTGTCTTATTGTTTTTATGTTGAGGTCGATTTGTTGCTTGTTGTTTTTTTAAATTTCTAGATTTATTTCTTTTCTTTTTTTGCTTAGGAGCATCAAATCTTGTTAAACTATCTTGGCCAACAACATTTTCAAATTCTACCTTTGCGACAACAGCTAAATCTAATTCGTACTCCTCTAAAGATTGAACCAGTTCTTTATTTTTATTTAATTCAATTATTTCTTGAACTTGTTCTAAAGTAAGTTTAAACCATTTCGCTCTATTTTCTTTATAAGTATACCAAAGTAATCCTTTAAATATATCCATTTTAATAAACATCGCGTCTCCTTTATGAGTCTTTAAAATGGTATCTTGTCTTGGAAAACCTTTAAGAGCATCTAAATAAGTATCTAGTTCATAATTTAAACAACACTTTAGTTTTCCACATTGACCTGCTAATTTTTGTGGATTTAATGATAATTGTTGGTATCGTGCTGAAGAGGTATTTACATTTCTTAAGTCTGTTAACCACGTAGAACAACATAATTCTCTACCACAAGATCCAATACCGCCAAGTCTCGCTGCTTCTTGTCGAAGTCCAACTTGTTTCATCTCAACTCTAATACTAAAAGCACTAGCAAAATCTCTAATTAATTGCCTAAAATCGACTCTTTCCTCTGCGGTGTAATAAAATGTAGCTTTATTTCCATCACCTTGATATTCCACATCAGAAAGCTTCATTTTTAAACCTAGCCTACCTAATATTTCTCTACCCCTAAATTGTGTGTCATATTCTTTATTACGTGCGGCAGTCCAAACGTCTATATCCTTTTGAGTCGCTTTTCGGTATATTTTTTTTATATCTTCACTATCTATTTCAATCCCCATTTTCTTCATTTGAACTTTTATAAGTTCACCCGTAAGTGAAACTGTTCCAATATCATGACCAGGATTTCCTTCAACTGCAATAATATCACCTATTGAAATTGGTAAATTGTCCACATTTTTGTAAAAATGTTTTCGTCCATTTTTAAAACGAACTTCAACAATGTTTATAGGGTCTTGACCTGTTGGTAAAGACATATTGCCCAACCAGTCAAAAACAGAAAGTTTTTCACAATCTCCTGTGGCACAACTTCCATTACTTTTACAACCTTTTGGTACGCTATTTATATCTGAAGAGCAACTATTACAGCTCATATTATTTTTAATTTTTATGGTGTTAAATAACATTAACATTTTAATGTTATAATCTTCACTAATTTGTAAAGATAAATTAAAATTACTAACTGTAAAACGTTACAAATGGTTTTTAAGTTTGCTTTACGTCAATAATTTTTACTGGACAGGCTTCTTTAGCTTTTATGCTATCTTCAAAAATAGTTTCGTCTGGAGACTTGATTGTGAAAAACCCTTTTTTTTCTTTTGAATGAAGCAATACAGATTTACCATCTTTTTTAGACATTTGAAACTGAGATGGCGCTAGTTCAACACAGTAATTACAACCAATGCATTTAGCTCTTTGCAAGGTAATAATTACCATTAAGCTTCCACTTTATTTTCGACAATTTTATACAACTTGTCTGAAGGTCTTATCCTAAATTCAAGTGGAATTGTAACGGAATCTCCTTTCTGTCCCTTTTCTCCCTTTACATCATTTATATACATTTCTTTAACTTCCATTTCTTGTGCTCCCGTTGTAGGGCCTGTAATTAAAATAGTATCTCCAATAGTAATATCGTATGCTTCAATTTTAAATTCACCAATATTTGCTTTTGGGAAAAAATGCATTCCTTTGCCTAGATATACTTTCTTTTGAGTTGCATGACTACCAGAACCTTTGCTCCATTCTCCTAATTGCTGACCTAAATAATAGCCACTCCAAAAACCTCGATTATAAACTTTTTCTAATTCTTGCATCCACGAAATTACATTTTCTTTGCTATAAGTACCATCTTCAATACTATCAATAGCATCACGATAACATTTAATTACTTTAGCTACATATTCAGGTGCTCTACCTCTTCCTTCAATTTTTAAAACTTTTACACCGGCATCAACTATTTGATCTAGAAAATCGATAGTACATAAATCTTTTGGAGACATAATGTACTCATTATCTAATTCCATTTCAACTCCTGTTTCCTGATCTATTACGGTATATTTTTTTCTACAATTTTGTTTGCAAGCTCCTCTATTTGCCGATGAGTTATGATTGTGTAAACTCATATAACATTTTCCTGAAACTGCCATACATAAAGCACCGTGTCCAAATATTTCAATTTCAACTAATTTTCCTGAAGGTCCACACACATTTTCTTTTTCAATTTGCTCAGTAATTTTTTTTACTTGACGCAAGCTTAGTTCTCTACTTAACACCATAGTGTCAGCAAACATAGCGTAAAATTTAGCAGTTTCAATATTAGTAATATTAATTTGAGTTGAAATATGCACTTCCATTCCTAGAGCTCTAGCTGAAGCTATTACTGCTTGATCCATTGCTATTACAGCTGTAATATTTGCTTCTTTTGCTTTTTGGAGTAAGGTTTTAACTATTGTTAAATCGTGATCGTAAATTATGGTATTTAATGTGAGATATGTTCTTACATTCTTAGCTTTACATCTGTCGGAAATTTCTTGTAAATCATCTAGGGTAAAGTTTATAGATGCTCTTGCACGCATATTTAATTGCTCAACACCAAAATAAATTGAATCTGCACCGT
>NZ_JABDRI010000014.1 GCF_013041805.1 Lutibacter sp. | reverse complement strand
TCCCTCTTATTACAGGTTTAATTATTACTGGAATCATTGCAGGTTCTTCTGTGTTAAACTTTATAAGTCCAAACGCATTGGATCGTTTAAACTTTTTAAATGAAATAGCGCTGTCTATAATTGCATTCTCAGCAGGATCTGAATTGTATTTAAATGAATTAAGAAGTAGAGTTAAAAGTATAAAATGGATGACTATTAGTCAGCTATTTATCACTTTTATTATTAGCTCAGTGGTTATTTATTTTGCAGCAACTAGTATTCCTTTCATGGCTGAAATGCCATCTTCCCACAAAATTGCAGTTGCCGTTTTATTTGGAACTATTTTTGTTGCGAGGTCGCCTTCATCAGCTATTGCTGTAATTAATGAAATGAGAGCCAATGGCCCATTTACAAAAACAGTCATGGGAGTTACGGTGGTAAAGGATGTGCTTGTTATCATATTATTTGCCATTTGTTTTGCAATTGCAAAAGCTTTAATTAATGACGAATCAACGGGTGTCTTATTTTTTGTTCTATTAATTATAGAATTAATTACTTCTTTTGCTCTCGGTTATTTACTAGGCAAAATTTTACAAATTCCATTTTTAACTAAATTTGATACCCAATTAAAGGGAATTGCAGTAATATTAATTGGATATTCAGTATATCTTTTTACTGGTTTTATAAAAATTAAATCATTAGAGCTTTTTAATCACGAATTTATTTTAGAACCCCTACTAATATGTATTATTGGTAGTTTTGTGCTCACTAATTACAGTAAACATCGTATTGAATTTTCTCAAACATTGAAAGAAATAAGTCCGATAATCTACATCGTATTTTTTACCCTAACGGGTGCTTCTTTATCAGTTCAAACATTAATCAGTGTATTCGGAATTGCTGTAGCGCTTTTCCTTTTAAGATTAGTTATTATGTTTTTTGGTGGCGTTGTTGGAGTGTATGCAGCAAATGACAACAAAAAATTCGCTTTAATTGCTTGGATGCCTTATTTAACCCAAGCGGGAGTTGCTTTGGGTTTAGCAACTATTATTTCTAAGGAATTTCCAACTTGGGGACATGAATTTGAAACCATTGTAATTGCTATCATTGTCTTAAACCAATTAATTGGCCCTCCTCTTTTCAAATGGTCTTTAAATATTGTAAAAGAAAGTCATTTACGCGCTAAAAATAAGACACAAACAGTAAAACGAGATGCTGTAATATTTGGACTTGAAAATCAATCTTTAGCGCTTGCTAATCAGCTTAAAAAGAATAATTGGAAAGCCCAAATTATTAATACAGATAAAGAAAGTGAAAATGACAATCATGAAATTGATATTACTCATATTTCTTCCATTAATTATACGTCCTTAAAAAAATTAGGTTTAGAAAATACCGAAGCAATTATTTTGATGCTTTCAGATGAAGATAATTACAAAATCACCGAATTAATTTATGAAAATATTGGAATAAAAGATGTTATTGTTCGTTTAAATAAACGAGAAAACTTTGAGAAATTTCATAAGCTTGGAGCATTAATTATTGAACCGGCGACAGCTATGGTAAGTTTATTAGATCATTTTGTACGTTCACCTAATGCAGCTTCTTTATTACTCGGAATGGATGATGATCAAGATTCTATGGATGTAGCAATTAGAAATAAAGATATTCATGGAATGCGTTTACGCGATTTAAGATTACCCGCAGATGTGTTGGTACTTTCTGTAAAGCGCAAAGGACAAGTATTGGTATCGCACGGTTATACACGTATGCGATTAGGTGATATCATTACTCTTGTTGGTTCTCCAACAAGTTTAGAAGAACTAAAATTTAAATTTAACACATAATGTTAGGATTAAAACTTCCAACAGATCCTCGTTGGGTAAACATTGCAGAAAAAAATATTGATGAGATTTTAATTGACCACGCACATTGCGAATTAAAAGCTGCATCCACAGCCAATTCATTAATCATGAGTTTTCCAGAATATTCTGAACTCGTTTCAGAAATGGTTCCTTTAGTGAAAGAAGAAATGACTCATTTTAAATTGGTTCATGAGCGCTTGCTAAAAAGAGGTGTGAAATTAGGCAAAGATCGTAAAGATCTTTATGTAAATAATTTAGTGAAATTTTTCCCAAAAGGGGGCAGTAGAACTACACAATTAGTGCACCGTTTGTTATATGCTGCACTTATTGAAGCGCGCAGCTGTGAACGATTTAGATTACTCTCTGAACATATTCAAGATAAAGATTTAGCAAAGTTTTATAGAGATTTAATGGTCTCTGAAGCAAATCATTATGTGCTATTCTTAAATTTTGCGCGTCAATTTGGTGAACGCAAAGAAGTAGATCAAAAATGGAATGACTTGTTAAACTATGAAGCTGATTTAATGAAAAATTTAGGAACATCAGAAACTATTCATGGCTAATGTTTAGTAAAGAAGAATCTGCACAACTAAGAAAACAATTTTGGACTAGTTTTGGTAAATCCTTTCCAAGAAAATGGATACTCTATAATACCCATATAAAAGATTTCAGCTTTAAATTTGTCGCAAACAAAAAAGAGGCCATGGTTTGCTTAGATATTGAATCTTTTGATAGAGTTAAAAACCAGCTACTGTTTGAGCAAATTGTAGATTTAAAAAATATTTTATTAGAAGAGTACCTGCCAAAAGCAATTTTTGATGACAATTACCAATTAGAAAATGGTAAAATTATACATCGTATTTATGTAAAACATCAGGAAACATTTACTATTCACAATAAAGATACTTGGCAAGCAGCCTATGAATTTTTTAATGAAACAATGCCTCAATTTGAGCAGTTTTATGAAGATTATGAAGATTTTATAAAACAGGTTATTTATTAAATAAACTGTATTTTTGCACTATGATTACGAATGAAACCATTATTGCACTAGCAACATCATCAGGTGTTGGAGCTATCGCTATGATCCGATTATCGGGGGAAGATTCAATTAAAATTGTAAATAAATTTTTCCAATCTAAGTTAGGTAACAAAGATTTAACAACCGTAAAATCACATACGATTCATTTAGGAAATATTATGGATAATAACCATATTATTGATGAAGTTCTGGTATCAGTTTTTAAAAATCCACACTCGTATACAGGAGAAAATGTGGTAGAAATAAGTTGCCACGGCTCCGTTTATATTCAGCAAGAAATATTACAATTATTTATTAAAAATGGAGTAAGAAATGCCAATGCTGGTGAATTTACACTACGCGCTTTTTTAAATGGAAAAATGGATTTAAGTCAGGCAGAAGCTGTTGCCGATTTGATTGCTTCTAATTCAGCCGCATCGCACCAAATTGCCTTATCTCAAATGAGAGGAGGATTTAGTTCTGAAATACAAAATTTACGTCAACAACTATTAAACTTTGCAAGTTTAATTGAATTAGAGTTAGACTTTGCTGAAGAAGATGTTGAATTTGCGGATAGAACTGAATTTAAAAATTTAATTTCTAAAATAAGCAATCTACTAAAGCGATTAATTGATTCATTTGCAATTGGAAATGTGTTAAAAAATGGAATTCCTGTGGCAATTGTTGGAGAACCAAATGTTGGAAAGTCTACCCTCTTAAATGCACTACTCAACGAAGAAAAAGCAATTGTAAGTCATATTGAAGGAACTACTAGAGATGCCATTGAAGACGAAATTAATATTGATGGTGTGGCTTATCGTTTTATTGATACGGCAGGAATTAGAAATACGGAAGATTTTGTTGAAAATATTGGAATTAAAAAAACATTCGAAAATATTGATAAAGCGCAATTAGTACTGCACTTAATTGATGCATCAAAAATTGAAAAACTTCAAGAAAAAGTTTCTGATTTAGAAAAAAAATATCCTTCCAAAAAAATATTGACTATTATTAATAAATCTGACTTGCTAAATGAGCTTGAAATTTCAGAACTTAAATCTCAACTATCAAATCTCATCATCCTATCAGCAAAACACAAAGAAGGGATTCATGAACTTACTACTACCCTCACCCATTTGGCAAATAAAGGAGCGTTGAGTAATAACGAAACTATTGTAAGTAATTCTCGTCATTTTGAAGCTTTGAACAATGCATTGAATTCGATTAAAGAAGTACAAAAAGGAATTGAAGCCAATACAAGCACTGACTTGTTTGCTATTGATATTAGACAAGCACTTTTTCATTTAGGAGAAATAACAGGTGAAGTAACAACCGAAGATTTGCTGGGGAATATTTTTGCTAATTTCTGTATCGGGAAGTAATTAAATAATATCTATACCATATTTTCAAACGAACTATAATTTATGAATACAACAGATTGGTTAGGCTTCGCAGGTGTTTTTCTTATTTTATTGGCTTATATATTGAATGAATTTGGAAAAACAACCACTAAAAGTTTGCTATTCATTCTCTTGAATTTAATTGGAGCTAGTATTGCTTGCTTAGCCTCTGTATTATTAAATTATTTACCCTTTATTATTTTAGAAGGTGTTTGGGCGCTAGTATCTTTTATTTCACTTCTCAAGTACCTGCAGTTTTCAACTAATAAAATCAAGGCATAATGGCTAAAAAAGGACAAGCAAAAAACACGAAAAATAAGGCTAAACATGCCAAGTTAATGGCCAGAAAGAAAAATAAATTGAAACTTGAAAAAGAATTACATCTAAAACGGATAAAATCTATTATAGAACAACAAAAAGACAAATTAAATAAAACATAAAAAAACCTTTACGCTACATAAAGGTTTTAATTAGTCATTAATCGTATTTAGGCTTCTTATCTCTTTTAGCTGCCTTTTTCTCTTTGGCTGTTTTAAGTGCCTCTTTTTTAACGTTTTTCTTAGCATCCTGACTCTTTGCCATAATAGTATATGTTTTTAGTTAATTTCCTTTTAAATAGACTAATAAAGGTACTCAATTTTAAACTGAAATACCTGATTTTTTACAACTATTTTCAATCGAAAAATTCAACTATTTCAAAAACAGAAAACAACTAATTTTTAAAAATTAGTTAGAAGCCAGTGTCAACCCCTCGATTGCTGACGTATCATTCGGCTTATTTAATAACACTTTTTGAAACAAAACAATGGCTTCTTTTTTCTTTCCAAGTTGTAAGTTCGTCCAGCCATACATCAATAAACCATCATAATCAAATGGGTACAGATCAACAATAAGTTTAAAATGTTTGATCGCCTTATCAAATTGAGAGCGATTATAGTAAATAGTTCCTAAATAATACATGGCTTTTGTATTATGTGGTGAGTTTTCTAAAATAGCGTTGTATAAACTAATTACTTCATCCCATCGACCCAATGCAGATAATGGAAAAATATATCCAAACTTAGGTTCATCAGCATACGGCATCAATTCAATAGATTTCTGATAAAAAGAAATAGATTCATTAAAATTTCCAGCCATATAATTTAACCAACCTAATCTTAGATTGGTTTCATATGAATTGGCAACATAGAATGCCTTTACTTCATTGGCAGCTAGTTTAAAATCTCCCTGAGCTTCTAACTCATAACTTTTCCGAAAGGCTTCTTGTAAATTAGAAAAGTTACTTTGTGCATATGTTAAATGCATCGATAAAAATAACATTCCTAATACTATTGTTTTTTTTAAAATTTCCATGTAATTCCTGCTATTATATTTTGTTGATTAAATCCGAATGTTTTTGATGTTATTTCAAAGTTTTCATCTGTATAATTGGCTTCCATTTCCATAAAAGTATACCCGATTTTAAAGATAGAATTTTTATTAAAATACTGCAAGGTAGCTCCAAATTCATTTAAAGCTTTCGCTGGCTGATTGTATATAATTGCTCCCTTATTTGCAACAAAGTTATTTATATTTCCTACTGTACCAAACCCTGTAATTAGCATGTTGCCTGAAGTTACTGACAATCCTCCTGTAAAAATTACATTGGAATCTGGATCCTGATTTTGGTACTGAATAGCACCAAAAGGTACTACGAGTGTGCTCCCTAATGGATAAAATTCCATCGAATAGCCTGCTTGAAATTGGTTCAACCCATTGATATTAGAAACAGATAGGTTGATACTATTTCGAATAAAATAAGATGCTTTTGAAATTGCGCCGCCAAAAACAACATCATTATATTTTAAAGTAGCACTTGAAGATGTCGTTAATATTTGTGACCCATTGCCAACAGATATCGTCGTATCTTCTCCATTTAAATTGTCAAATTTTCCAGAAATAAAGTGTAAATAAGTATCTAAATACCATCTATTTCCTAATGATATTGTAATATCAACGTAATACCTCGACTCACTGCCTTTGTAGGTTTGGTTGTCTAAACTACCTGAACTATTTTCTTGTTGTACTGAATTTGTTGGCATTACAGAAAGTTGATGATGTAAATTAACTCTTTTTGATAAAGGGTGACTCATAGCCAACGAAAAAATTTGGTAATTTTTAGGTATAAACCGAATGTCGCCACTTTCAGCATCAGAATTAGAAACTAACAGTTCGTTATAGTCTAAATTATTTGTTGCCAATACATTAAAACTTAAATCGGTTACAAAAGGTAAGTCTAAGTTAATGGCATCTTTCAGCCTTTTGTTCATTTTTTCATAAAATAACCGACTTTCTAAAACCAATCCACTGTAGATATACGCATAATATAAATATTCTTGCACTACTACATCATAGGAGTCTATAGCATTGGCTTCCTCTAAAAATTGAATAGCATGTAACATTTTATGTTCTTTAAAATAAGCAATTCCCATCCGTACTTTCAAATAATAAAAATCGATTCCTTCAGTGCGCGCTTTTTTTCCTAGTTCAATAATAGATTTCCAATCTTGTTTTAAGTACAACGCATAAGTTGTGCTATCAACCTGCTTAAATGACAATGGAGCTTTTTGCGCGTTTACTGTGGTGACCAACCACAACAAAACTATAGTAATAACTTGTTTTCCCATGTGATGATAATTTTTGATGCCTTTGCTGTTTTACATTCAATAACAATTTTTCTATTTTTATGCACTTCGGAAGTTGAAGTATAGAACTGTTGTCCATTATTTCCTGTAATAGTTGATAGTAAGGTTACTTTTGAGTTGTTAAATAGTTGCTCAGGAGCTTTATAGGTTAAGCTAAAGTTACCTTTTAAAAACAATCCAAAAGGCACTAAAAAATCCTGGATTGTTAGTAAAGGAAAACGATATAACTGGTGCACTGGAAATTTTGAAGTTACCTTTAAGTCGCTATATTCACTTAAAACCACCTTGTAAAAGCTTTTATAAAAATAAAATAAGGCACTCTTTTTTGAACCTAAATAATTTACTGTCGAAAATGTTTTTCCATTATGCTCGTAATACAGTTTAGCCTTGGTTGTTAAACAATACAAAAACGATTGATTGTATATATCAATTTCATTCCGAATAGGAAATGAGGTTACCACACCATCTTCGTTGGTTTTACTTAATTCAAATTCATCACCATGATTCCATTTGAAACCAGCTTGTAATATTGAAGAAACCGAAATATTTGATAGGGTTTCTTGTTCGGTAGGAATTCCTTTTTGAATAAAACCAACATTAATATCATCTCCAATTAAATACTCAGACAAGGGCCAAAAAATTGTCGGAGCACCAATTTCCGGTGTAGATTGTAGCTGAAAATGTAAATGTGGGTATGGAGATCTGCCCGAGTTACCACAGGTACCCAGTAATTGTCCTTCTGCAACTACCTCTCCTAAACGAACTACAACAGAACCTTTTTTTAAATGACTCATTTTTGAATACAAATAATTCTCGTGTTGAATGACTACTGTATTTCCCCAATTATGAATTGAATTAGTAACTCCTATTTCATTGTCTTCAATACTATTTTCAATAGCAACGACAGTTCCGGCTGCTGGAGCAATTACTGGTTTATCAAAACAGTAATAATCGCTTGTTACGTATCCATTTCCTTTAAATTCTTTGTTAGTCGATGGGTCTTTAATTATGAAATCCCACGCATATTTAAAAAAATCTTTGTGTGTATGTATGCCTTCATGCCCTTGATTAACCGTCCATTTTCCCATAAAAGGTAACCGAATAGAAGTTAAAAAAGCTGCATATTGTTTTGCGGGTAAACTATCATAAATATACGCATTTGTCTCTGGGTTTTTTTGCTGAATTGCGGTTAGAATTGGTGATTTCGTTTGATCATATCGTATTTTTAATGCGTATAAAACACCAATCATAATCATATTAAAAGGCAAAGAAAATGCTGATAATTCAAAATATATAAAAAGCTTATCCGATCCAATGGTTGTTACTACTAATACAGGAATTAACAATAAACTCCATATAAACGATTGTCGTGAGGGAATTAAAAAATAGCCACCAATAGCAATTGCTGATAGAATAAAATTAAAACCATAATACGTATAGTTTAACGATCCCGTGTACATCCCTAAAAATGAATACAACCAATAAGCAACAAAAAAGCCTATAAGTGATAATAAAAAATTGACCCTAGAGTGCAGTAAAAGTCCAATTGAAATTAAAACTCCTGCCAATATATTAAATTGAAAAAAAATGGCACCCAACGATAAAAAATAGGTGTCGAATCCCGTATCCACAAATAGGTTCTGTAAACCATCTATAAGAGCGACCAACCAATTACCGCCTAACTTAAAAAACATATTAGATGTATATAAGCTTTCTGTATTAATAGTAATGGCTGAAAACGAAGGAAAGGCCAATAATAAAAGCCACATCGCCAATAAAAATGGAATACTTAAAAAGGGCAATCCGTATTTTGCAAAAACACCCATTAAAACTACAGTACTAAAAAATGCAATCGCCCCACCAACAATAATGAGTAAGAATACTTCTATGCCAGGTAAAAAATAAGTTCCTATCCCTAAGCCAACCAACAACGCGTTAAAACTAAATAATCCTTTTTTTGTAATAACTTCTGAATATGAGAAAGCTTGAGCTAAGGATATAGCGGTTAACACCGCAATTAAACCGCTTAAACCTACCCACCAATCTATAAAACTTACAATAAGTAAGATACTTGCCAATACCTTATTTTCAGTAAAAAAAATTTGAGAGTAGCTTGTGAGTACAGCTTCTCCAAAATATAGGCTTTTTTTCACTAGGTTTTCTTTCATTTCGTTCAACATAACTACTACTTCATAACATAATTTTGTATAAATTCAAAGATGAGCAGAAATAACAATATCATTTCAAAAATGCCATAGAGAGAAAGAGCCACGAAGCAATCTTATATTTGAATTCCTAAGCTTCAGTTAACTTTACTTGCGCCTCCCTCTTTATGACGTTTTATACATTTTATGACTCTTTTTTTATTTAATTTGAAGGTGTTCAGGCACCAACTCTTGTCTTCTAAACACTTCTTTATCTTCTGCTTTTCTAACCAAATGTACGCTACCTTGCTCATCAATCAAAACAATATTTGGTCGATATGTAATAAACTGCATCCATTGAGTCATGGTATAGGCTCCAACGCGTTTTACCACAAAATGATCGCCTTTATTCAGCATTGGAAAATCAATATTTTTTCGAATTACATCAATATTCATACATAAAGGACCATAAATAGTAGTTGGTTCACTTTGAAAACTCGATTCGTGCACTGGATAAATTTCGTGGTCGTACCAAAAAGCGGTAAACATTAAATTTACACCGGCATCTATCACCATAGATCTGCGTCCGTCTGCCAAACGTTTATTTGCTAAAACGGTACCTGCTAGCCAACCTGCATCATCAATCAGGGCTCTACCTGTTTCTAAAATTAGCATTGGTGTTTCATTATTTGGAAAATCTACCGCTGTCATTGCTGTTGTAATGGCGTGTGCATAATCATCAAAACTAGGGGTGGTATCCGTTGCTGGCATATACGCTCCTTGCAAGGTGTTTTGTGAGGCAAAACCTCCACCAACATCAATATAACCAATACTTGTTTGAAAACGATCGTAGGTTTTGTTTGCCAATGCGGCTAGTTTTTCAACAGCCGTTGCATAGGCTTTCGACATAGTAATATAGGTTCCAATATGAATGTGCAACCCTATTAAATCTATTTTCCCGCTTGATAATAGTCTATTGATGGCATTCCAAGCTTCTCCGTTTTCATAATTAAATCCAAAGCGATCCCATTGCGGAATAATACCTGTATCCATATTGACACGAATCGCAACTTGCGGACGTTCTTTTAACTCATCTACCATCCCAATAATAGCATATAATTCATCAA
>NZ_JABDRI010000107.1 GCF_013041805.1 Lutibacter sp. | reverse complement strand
ATTTTCCATTCGCAAAAATCTTGTAAAAACTCGTTGGCTTTAAAACAAAAAAATGAAAAAACTAAACTATGGAAACGACAACTGAAAACTTTTCGAGCGCATTATTTATTTGGCAAACATTAATGATTTTAGCATTAATACTTCCGATTATTGCCTTAATTGATATTCTGAGAAATGATTTTAAGGATAATAACAAACTGATTTGGATATTGGTAGTTCTTTTCACTAATCTAGTCGGAGTATTATTATATTTGATGTATGGAACAAAGCAGAAAATTTCAAAAAAAATAGCTTAATTAATAATTATATAAAAATACAAAAAGATGATAAATTTAGGAATGATTGGCCCTTGGCAAATAATTTTAATATTGATAGCTGTATTTCTTGGAATTATTCCAACAATTATCGCCTTAATTGATATTTTAAAAAGTAAATTCGATGGAAATAACAAAATTGTTTGGGTATTAGTTGTACTATTTATCAATTTGATTGGAGCAATTTTATATTTTACAATTGGAAGAAAGCAGAAAATATAAAGTTATCCAACTCAAGCAAAATAACTGATTTGACAAATGATTACGGATTGATTTTCTATATTTAGGAGAAAGTTAAAATGATTAATTAGGGCTAAAAAGATAAAATTTCAAGTTTCTGAGAATTGAATGTGTAAGCACAAAAACCAACACCTCATAAAATTTATGCTTAAACTAAATAACAAATCGATTTGCTAAAACCGAAAAATCTCCGGTTTTCCAGTTGCACAAATCTTATAAAAACTCGCTGTAATAAATAGACTATGAAAAAACTTACATTAATTCTAACTTTTTTCTTCATATCAAATTTTGCTTTTGGACAGGATACGATTTTCTTAAATGATAAATATGAAGAGGTTGAATCATTTAAAGAGGCGATATATTATAAAACAATCGAAAAATTAGAAAACAATAAAATAATAGAACGATTATATCTAAAATCCGAACAGATTAAGACAGAAACAGAATTTAAGGCAACTGAGGATGATAAAAGAGTTTATAATGGATTTCATAAAGTTTGGTACGATACAGGAGAATTAAGGTTTGTGTCGTTTTACGAAAACGGTAAGAAAAATGGAGACCTTTTAAGTTACTGGAAAAATGGAATTCTAAAACGAAAAGATAACTATAAAAAAGGCAAATTAAAAAAAGGAGATTGTTGGAATGAAAATGGAGAAAAGGTTAAATATTATGACTTTGAAATTCATCCAAGTTATATTGGAGGTAAACAGAGAATGTATCAATTCATAAAACGTCATATGAGATATCCAATTTTATCAAAGAAATATAATATTGGCGGAAAGGTGATTGTTGATTTTAAAATTGATATAACAGGGAAAGTGATTGATGCTAAAATAAAACAAAGTGTAAATGAGGAAATTGACAGAGAAGCTTTAAGAATTATAAATAGTATGCCTAATTGGAAACCTGGACTTCAAGATGGTATTCCTGTTAAAGTAAGATATAGAATCCCAATGATATTTAATCCAAACTAATTTAATTACTACAGCCATCACCTCATAAAATTTATGCTAACCTTTAAACTAAATATTAACGACAAAAATTCTAACAAACCAATTTGTTATAACCGAAAAATCTAAGATTTTACAGTCTTACATATCTTTTAAAAAATAGTAGCCTTCATAATAATCAGGTTACAAACTAATGATAAAACCTTTCAAATATGGCACATAAAATAATTGAAAAAATTTGCTGGGGAATAATTGGCGTAGGAGATGTTTGCGAAACAAAAAGCGGAACACCACTAATGAAAATCACCAATTCAACCATTAAGGCTGTTATGAGAAGAAATTCTGATAAAGCAAAGGATTTTGCCAAACGACATGGTGTTGCAAAGTGGTATGACAATCCTGATGATTTACTTAATGACCCTGAGGTAAATGCCATTTATATTGCAACGCCACCAAGCACACATGCTGAATATACATTGAAGGCAGCAGCTGTTGGTAAACCGGTTTATGTTGAAAAACCAATGGCTCGCTCGCATCAAGAATGTCTATCAATGGTAGAAGCTTGTAAAAAGGCAAATGTTCCTTTATATGTAGCTTTTTATCGTAGAACATTACCAAATATTCTTAAAGTAAAGGAATTAATTGAAAGTGGTTCAATTGGAGATATTAGAAGTGTAGATATAAGTGTACAAATGACCATTGAGAATGAAATTGTAGGAACTCATGACCTTCCTAATAATTGGCGAGTTGATCCTAAAGTTGCGGGTGGCGGTTATTTTTACGACCTGGCATCGCATCAATTAGATGCACTCGATTTCATTTTTGGCCCTATTGCTGAGGCTAAGGGATTTTCAGAAAATCAATCAAACACATATATTGCCGATGATATTACTGTAGGTGTTTTTAAATTTAAAAATGGAATTCTAGGAAAAGGTTTATGGGCTTTTAATACTAGTAAGGCTTCACAATATGAAATGACAACAATAATTGGTAGTAAAGGACAACTATCTTTTCCCTTTTGGGGTGATCACCACGTTACTTTAGAAATAGAGAATGAGCCCGTTAAGAAATTTGAATTTGAGGTTCCTGAATATATCCAAGAGATACTTATTCAAAGTATTGTTGATGAACTTCAAGGAAAAGGTACCTGCCCTAGTACTGGTGTGTCTGGAGCTAGGACAAACTGGGTACTAGAGCAAATCGAAAAGGGGTTATAGAATGTCTTTGAAAATGATTATCAAATCATGAGAATGGGTAAGGGCAAACTGGAAACAAAAGAATAAATAATAGCACAATTGGAAATAGTAGAATATTATAATTTACTACTATAAAATAAATATGCAATATCATTATTATTCAGTCCGAATGAATACAAGTAAGAATAATGAAAAGCTAACAATGGTTATAATTAATTGCTTGTTCTCTCCTACTTTGGAAATATAGTTTTGACAAGAATGACGACTATAGCACAAAATCACGAGGCTTACATAAAATCAATTGAATCATTAAAAGAACTAAAAAATACTTTTGCTGAATTAAAAAATACAAATTAAAAAATACTAAATTGAAGGTATTTGATTTTTTTAACGAATGTTTTATTTAAGAAAAATAATTGCAAACCGAATAACATAAATGAGAAATCATTAAAAGTAAAACAATCTGAAAAATTATATTCTCATGACAAAAAAACAAAAAACAACAATAATTAGAATTACATTACTAGTTGGAACTATCACTTCGATGTTCTTTGTACCCTGGCTTTTGGTTAAAGCGTGGATACTTCCCTTACCAGAAACAGTTCAAAAACAATTAAATCAAGGAATCGATCACGGATTTGACGGAATGATAGTTTATGTAGATCAAGCTGGAAAGCCCCCGGAAATTTTTGCCTCCGGCTGGCATGACCGTAAAAACAAAATTCCTGCCTACCCACAAGCGTTATTCAAAATAGCTAGTATTAGCAAGTTATACGATGCTGTTGCTATCACCAAACTGGTAAACGACAAACGTTTATCATTGGATAAAACACTGGCTGATTACTTTCCCGAACTTGTGGGAAGAATTGAAAATGCAGAAAAAATAACCTTAAGAATGATGGTGCAGCATCGGAGTGGCATTCCTAATTTAACTGATACCCCAAATTTTTGGTCAAACCCACCGGAAAGCAGCAAAGAAGCGCTTAAATTAGTGCTTGATTTACCAGCAGACTTTGAGCCAGATAAAAAGTATAAATATTCCAATACAAATTATTTGTTGATTTCTGAACTCATAGAAAAGGTCGTGGGTTATAACAAATTTCAATACATCAAAGAGGAAATTTTGACACCACTCGGACTAAAAAATACTTTCGGCTCGATAAACGAAGTAAATTCCGGCGATGTAATGAGTGGCTATTACGTTGGCATAGAAGATGATATAAAAGATGCTACTTATGGTTCAAAACTCACTTCAATGCTTGCTTCAGCAGAAGATGTAGGTATATTTTTACGGGCTTTAAATGATGGTTCATTGTTTAAAGAAAGGGAACAAGAAATTTATTCTTCTATTTATGTGTTTAATCATACAGGATTGATGCCTGGCTATCAGAGCATTGCCAAATATCATAAAGATATTGATACGGTTGTTATTCAATTTAATAATACAACTAACTTTAATGGATATGACTGGAATTTAGCTGAAATTATATATAGTCGTATTGTAAAAATAATAAGACGTAAAAAATAGAATAACCATATTACAATATACAAAAGGGGCTTTTCCCCCTTTCAAATTCAGGTAAAAACCCCTCAAATTATAGTAATAAGTAGCATACTTTTGGCTTAAGAAAAAGATGTTATTATATAATTATTGGGAAATTGCTATAAAAAACCTTACTACACCGTGAGGTTTTTTGTTTTACTATAAATTCTAAAATATTTTTATTTTTTAGATAAAAATTTATTGGCTTTTTATCAATGCATAAATTTTAGTTATAAGAAAAGGTAAAAGAAGAATTAAAAAAACCCTCAACTTACTTAAAATAATGATATCAACTTCTAAAGCTTTAGAAACTGATCAACATCAATTGCATATTTTAACGTATTTACTGCTTGTACCGAATTACCTAGTAGGACTAAAAAAAAGCTTCATTAAAATTATTAATGAAGCTTTTCTTAATGTTTAAGAAGTTATTAATATCTATAATACTCAGGCTTAAATGGTCCTTCAACCTTCACTCCTATATAATCTGCTTGATCTTCACGTAATGTTTCTAATTCCACACCAATTTTTGCTAAATGTAAACGAGCTACTTTTTCGTCTAAATGCTTTGGTAACATATACACTTCATTTTTATAAGCATCTCTATTATTCCAAAGCTCTAATTGAGCCAACGTTTGGTTTGTAAATGAATTACTCATTACAAAACTTGGGTGACCTGTTGCGCAACCCAAATTAACTAAACGTCCTTCTGCCAAAACAATAATTTCATTTTCACCTAAAGTATACTTATCTACTTGCGGTTTAATTTCAACTTTTGTTGAACCATATTTTCCATTCAACCAAGCCATATCAATTTCATTATCAAAATGACCAATATTACATACAATTGTTTTGTCCTTCATTTTTTCAAAATGAACACCTTGAACAATATCTTTGTTTCCAGTTGTAGTAATCACAATATCTGCATTTGAAACAACATTCTCTAATCTTTTAACTTCAAAGCCATCCATTGCCGCTTGTAATGCGCATATTGGGTCAATTTCGGTAATCGTTACAATTGAACCGGCTCCTTTAAATGAAGCTGCTGTACCTTTTCCTACATCCCCATAACCACAAACTACAACACGTTTACCTGCCAACATAACATCAGTTGCTCTTCTAATTGCATCAACAGCACTTTCTCTACATCCGTACTTATTATCAAATTTAGATTTAGTAACAGAATCATTTACATTAATTGCAGGCATTGGCAGAGTTCCTGCTTTCATTCTATCATATAAACGATGAACACCTGTTGTAGTTTCTTCAGATAAACCGTTAATACCTGCTGCTAGTTCAGGATACTTATCTAACACCATATTTGTTAAATCCCCACCATCATCCAAAATTAAATTTAATGGTTTTTTATCTTCACCAAAGAACAATGTTTGCTCAATACACCAGTCAAACTCTTCTTCATTCATACCTTTCCAAGCATATACTGAAACTCCTGCAGCAGCAATAGCGGCAGCAGCTTGATCTTGTGTTGAAAATATATTACAAGAACTCCAAGTAACTTCAGCTCCTAAATCAACCAATGTTTCAATTAAAACTGCTGTTTGAATAGTCATATGTAAACAACCAGCAATTCTTGCTCCTTTTAAAGGCTTTTTACCTTTATATTCTTCTCGTAAACTCATTAAACCAGGCATTTCTGCTTCGGCTAATTGAATTTCTTTACGTCCCCAATCTGCTAAATTGATGTCCTTTACTTTATATTTTACGTAAGTTGATGTTTCTGTACTCATATTTATTAAATTTGCTTTTTTATTTAAAACAATTAAAAATTAGTTATTTTTAGATTTTGCAAAAGTACAAAATCCATTTGAGAATATAAATGCCTTTATTTAAAAGAATTAAACCTAATAGTTATACTTCAGTTTTTGTTTGGAAAATTGAAGAATCTCTTGATGAATTATCCAAAAATATTCCTTTAACCAAAAGAAGTGAAGAAAGATTACATTCGATGAAATCTGAATTGCATCAAAGGGGTTTTTTAAGTGTTCGCCATTTGCTAAAAAAGGCTGGATATAGTGATTATGATTTATTTTATACTGAAAACGGTAAACCTCATTTAAAAAATGGAAAAAGAATTTCAATTACTCATTCCTTTTCATTTTCAGCAATAATTATAAGTGATGCTGAAGTTGGTATTGATATTGAAAAAAATAGAGAAAAAATAAAAATCATTCAGCATAAATTTGTCAACTTCGAAAAAGGTTTTATTCATAAAAATGATGATTATATAGAGCAACTTACAGTTATCTGGGGAGCAAAAGAATCACTTTATAAAATATATCCATACGGCGGACTTACTTTTAAAAATGATATTGATATTAATTCGTTTCAAATTGCAGATAAAAACACCACTGGAATTATTAAAGTAAAAGATTGGAATAAAAATTACAACATCTTTTTTGAACAAATTGATGGTTTTACCCTTGTTTACGCAATAGAAAGCTCAAAGGATGTCTAAATCAATTCTAAAACAAATACATTCTTCAATTCAGAATAAAAAAAAGCTTTTGGCAATTTTATTAGACCCTGACAAAACTACTATCAACAAACTATCTTCAATTTCAAAAAAAATAGATGCTATTCAAGCGAATTTCATATTTGTTGGCGGCAGTTACGTAGAAAATGGTATAACAGATTTGTTTGTAAATGAATTAAAGCAACATACTAATATTCCAATTATTTTATTCCCTGGAGATTATTCTCAAATAACAAATAATGCTGATGCATTGCTTTTTTTATCGCTTCTTTCAGGAAGAAATCCAGAATATTTAATTGAGCAACAAATAAAATCGGTTCCTTTTTTAAAAAATTCAACGTTGGAAGTTATACCAACAGGTTATATATTAATTGATGGAGGTACAAATTCTTCAGTTTTAAAAATTAGTAAAACAACACCAATAGCTCAAAATAATATTGAACTTGCAGTTGCAACAGCAATTGCTGGAATGTATAAAGGAAAGCAGCTTATTTATTTAGAAGCAGGGAGTGGAGCTAGAACCGCTGTGAACCTTCAACTTATTTCAGAAGTAAAAAAAAACATTCATATTCCATTAATTGTTGGTGGTGGAATTAGGTCAAAAAAACAGTTAAATCAGGCTTTTGAGAATGGCGCAGATTTAGTTGTTATTGGCACAGCATTTGAAGAAAATAACGATATTTTAAATCATTAAGAATGAATGAAATACTAAACTTTTTTTTAGAACCATATCAATCTGCAACTGTGCTAAATATTTCACTTGAATTTATTGCTGCTCTTTTTGGAGTGATTAGTGTTTTTTATGCCAAGAAGGAAAATATTTTAGTATTTCCTACTGGAATAATTAGTACTGTATTGTATGTGTATTTACTTTCTCAATGGAATTTATATGGCGACTTAATTATTAATATTTACTATACCATAATGAGTATTTACGGGTGGTATATGTGGAGTAAAGTAATTGACAACCAACAACATCATATTGCCATATCAAGAACTACTAAAACTGACAAATTAAAAGCTATTGGAATTTTTGCTTTTACATCGGTTTTTGTAATTGTGGTTTACAGATATTACAACGTAATGCCTAATAATTTGGGATTTAGGGAAAGCGTAAATTATGCTATTTCTAAACTAACTTCTGGAAATTTAATTAATTTTAGAGAAGGAACACCCTATTTAGATACATTTACAACAGGAATATTTTTTGCAGCAATGTGGTTAATGGCAAACAAAAAAATTGAAAATTGGACGTTATGGATTGCCGGTAACATGGTTTCAATTCCTTTATACTTTGTAAAAGGTTATGGCTTTACAGGTATACAATACACACTATTTTTAATATTAGCAATACAAGGTTATATTACATGGAAAAAGCACTTAAACAAAAAAGCATAAATATTATTAAGGTTGTACTTTTTGGTCCTGAAAGTACTGGAAAAACAACGCTATCAAAGCATCTAGCCCGGCATTATAATACGGTTTGGGCGCCCGAATATGCACGAGATTACTTACAAAAAAAATGGAATAATGAGCGTAAAACTTGTGAAAATTCAGACTTACTTCCTATTGCTAGAGGGCAGATGGAATTAGAAAATAGGTTAGCAACTAAAGCCGACAAAATACTGATTTGCGATACTGATTTATTAGAGACTAAAGTCTATTCTGAAGAATATTACGGAGGTTTTGTAAGTCCCGAGTTAGAAGAAGCTGCAATCAACAATAGTTACGATCTTTATCTTCTGACTTATATTGATACTCCTTGGGAAGAAGATGATTTAAGAGATAGACCAGATCAACGTTTAGAAATGTTTAATGCCTTTGAAAACGCTCTTATAAAATATAATCGCCCTTATATTTTATTAAAAGGTGACAAAAAAGTACGTTTAAATATAGCAATTAAAGAAATAGATAAAATTTTGGAATCTAGACCTAATTTGCAACGTTTTTCAGATAACTTATCCGATATAGATTTGCATTTTTTACATCAGCAGAATAATGATTTTAATGTAACTGAATGATTATTGAAAATATTATAAAAGAATTAAATTTTAAAGCTGTCAGAAGTAGTGGTTCTGGAGGTCAGCACGTTAATAAAGTTTCTTCAAAAGTTGAATTGTTTTTTGATTTACAAAATTCCTCTGCACTTGCTGAAGAAGAAAAAGAATTACTCCTTAAAAATTTAAAATCAAAATTTTCTAAAGAACACATCCTTATTTTAACTTGTGATGAAAGTCGAAGTCAACATAAAAATAAAGAAATTGTAATTAAGCGATTTGTAAAACTAATGACAAACGGGTTAAAAGTTCCTAAAAAAAGAAAGCCAACCAAACCAAGTAAGTCTAGCGTTAAGAAACGATTAGATAAAAAGAAAAAACAAGCCTACAAAAAAGCACTTAGAAATAAACCTGAAATTTAATTAGTCCTTTTTTTATTTTCTGGTATATAACTGTAAACAACTTCTCTTAATTCTTCTGCACTCTGAATCGCTTTTTGTAAAGACACTGCATATTTACTGCTTTCAACTACTTTAAACAAAGCTTCTACTGGAAATACTCCTGTCTCTTTTACCCAATATGATACTGCACTTAATGCTGCTC
Organism: Lutibacter sp.; assembly: GCF_013041805.1. GTDB lineage: Bacteria > Bacteroidota > Bacteroidia > Flavobacteriales > Flavobacteriaceae > Lutibacter. The sequence goes on along the minus strand of NZ_JABDRI010000107.1, from coordinate 4,203 downwards.
CCATTTTTCCTCCTACTTTTAAAAAATCTTTTACATCGACAGAACAATCAGCACAAATTTTTCTATCAACTAAAACCTTCGATTCGTGTGCTACTCGATTCTTGACCTTATTCCAACCTTCTTCCGTCACAGCTATCACTGCACTTGGTTTTTCCAATCCAGTAAAATGAATAGGTTTCTTAGAGAGAATTACTTCAGCAACTGAAAATCCGGTTCCTACAGTAATTGGATATTCACCTTTCATTGTTGTATACAAACCAGATAAAATTCCTGCTTGCGCTAGTATTTTTGCTGCTGATTGAACTCCTCCTCCTGCTGAACCAGCAATTACAATACCTGTACTATCTTCAATAGTTGACTCAAATTGTTTCTCTAATACCTTAACACTTGATAGTAAGGAATTCTTAGTTCTCTTTTTACTTACACCAATTGGCCTGTTATTTACTAATCTTTCTTCTGCAACAATAAAACCTTTCATATCAGCAACTTTCTTCATTCCGTGTGAAGTACACAAACTTGATAACTCCACCAAAGAAAAGCCTGGAGTATTAATTGCCTCTTTTAATGTATCTGTAAAATTAGAAATATCATTTACACGAACGCTAAATGCTGCTCCCGACTGATGTGCTAAATTCACAACATCGTAGGGATCTGCATCATCATCACTATGTTTATATGCTTTAAATTCATTGGTTGACAAACCACTCATTTGCCCACCGGTCATACCATAAAGTAGGTTATTAATAACAATTAGCGTCATGTCGATATTTCTCCTTGACGCCTCTAATATATGTTGCAAACCAATTGTAGCTCCGCCATCTCCTTGAATTACAACTACTTTTTTATTTGGATTATCTAAACCTAAAGAGACTCCAATTCCTAAAGCAGGAGCTCTACCGTGCAATCCGTGAATAGTATGAGTTGCAAACAATGGGTCTACCAATCCGGAACATCCAATATCGCTTACCAAAACAACATCGTTAGGTCCATACCCTAAATTTTCTAATGCTTTTGAAGTACTCCTAACACAAATTCCGTGTCCGCAACCTGGACAAAACGGCATTTTAACATTGGTTAATATTTTTTTTGCTGCTTCCATAAGTCTAATTCTTATTAATTTACCTTTTCTTCTATTTCAGAAGGCGTTAACATAGTACCAAACTTGGTAGCTGTTTTTATTTTTGAAGTAGTTCTTTTACCAAATATCATTTCTTTGAACATCCCAGTCATATTTTCCTCAGCAAATGTTATTGTTTTATAGGAATCTATGATATCATAAATTTTTTGAGATATAGGCAACATAGTTTTTACAATTAATAGGGAGACTTTTTTTCCTTTTCCTCGTATTGAATTCACACTATCACGAGAAGCGTCAGCTGACACACCCCAAGTCACAATTAAATCCTCCGCACCATTTTCAGCATCTAATTCAAAAAAGGAATATTCATCTATTCGCTTTTCTAATTTTTCCCTAAGACGCCATGTATTCGCTAAACTTTCAGGTGTTCCTTTCCGAATCAATCCTTCGTTATCATGAGTTGAAGAATTAAACCGAACTTGGTACTCATCATTTCCTAGCGGATAAAATGTTGGTACCATATCTAACCCTGCTTTATAGGGCTGAAAAGGAAATTTAAATTCTTTTGGAGTTCTATCAACTTTCTCCAAAGGTTCTAATGAGCTCATATCAAAACTTTTTTGAGTCATTACCAGCTCTTTTGAAGTTAAAATAATAACTGGAGTTCTAAATTTAACCGCTGTTTTTAATGCTTCGTTTGATAGCGTCCAAGCATCATTAAAATTGGAAGGTGAAAAAATTGGCAATGGAAATCCTCCAGAAATAATACCATCTAAAAATTTTAAATCCCCTTGAGCTCCTGTTGTTGCAGATCCTGTGCTTGGGCCCAAACGTTGCGTAATAATGAGAACCATTGGTAACTCCATCATATAGGCCATATTTAAAGTTTCAGTCATTAAAGCTAAACCAGGAAATGCAGTTGCAGTCACTGGAATTTTACCTGCGGCAGAATAACCACACATCCACTGAAGAACAGATATTTCATCTGGACCAGCTAAAAATTCTGGAAAACGTTCTTTGGAATAGGTATAAAATAAATTGGAAGGTGTTATTGGGTATCCTACAAATACATCAGCTCCTGATTGCACTAAAGCTTCTGTTATAATCCGTGAAGCATCAATCATGACATTTTTTGAGGCTTTATTTTTCAAAATATCACTATTTATAATTTACATATAAAGATAAAATAACCTTTTGTAATTGAACCATTTTATTTTGTAAATTTTTGTTTAAATTTAATCGCTAACAAATTTGAAAAACCATGTTGCAAAGTCCTTTTTATAACTTCTCAAAAAAAGTTGAAAACAAAATCACTATTGCATTATTAATTGCTAACATGATTCTAATTTTTGTAATGCGTTTTTTTAATTCGATATTAGAGAATAATGGTCACAATAAAGGAATCATTTCATTTGAATTAGCTAAAGACCTTTCAGCATCTAGAACAATTTTGGATTCATGGGATACATTGGCTAAGACTGCTGCAGGAATGAGTTTGGGGTTTGACTTTCTCTTTTTAATTGTGTATGCTTTATTTATTTCCATACTTATTCAAAAGCTAAATGAAGTAGTATGGAAGCAATCTAAAATATATAAACTTGGAATTATTTTAATTTGGGGTACATTTTTAGCGGCATTTTTTGATTGTATTGAAAATATTGCTTTAATAAAACTTCTTTTAGGTGATTTACATCAAAAATGGAGTTCAATGGCTTATTATTTTGCTATTTCAAAATTTACTTTACTATTTACAGGTCTGGTATTCATATTGTTAAGTTTAATTATTTTGATAATTAAACAAATAATTCAAAAAAAATAAACTTACCTAACAATTAATACTTAAATTTGCATCATCTCAAAAGGGGTGCCTAGAACGGCTGAGATCAAACCCATTGAACCTGAACAGATAATGCTGTTAAGGGAAATTAGTATAATTAATTTAACATCGATTAATTGCCTCTTTTTAAATCGTTTTATTTATAAAAAAATGAAACATTTAATTACAATTTTATTCATTGCATTTACTTTCACTGTGAATGCGCAAGAGCTATTTAAACTTTCTGGAAAAGTAACAGATGGCGAAAATCCATTTCCTGGAGCTAGTATTCTTATCAAAGGAACTAATATTGGAACTACCACAAACTTTAAAGGCGAATTTTCACTCTCACTAAAAAAAGGTAATTACACCTTAATTGTAAGCGCTATTAGTCAACCTAAAGAAGTAGATATTGATTTGACAAAAGACTCTGATATCTCAATTGATATGTCTGATAGTTTTGTGAATCTAAATGAAGTACTCGTTTCAGCAGTTCGTGTTAAAAGCACTTCACCGGTAACTCATAGTAATGTGACTAAAGAAGATTTAGAAAAACGAAATCTGGGTCAAGACATTCCAATTTTATTAAATTATTTACCTTCAGTTGTTACAACATCTGATGCGGGTGCTGGTATCGGCTACACTGGAATTCGGGTTCGTGGTAGTGATGCTACTCGGGTTAATATCACTATCAATGGTATACCATATAATGATGCAGAAAGTCAAGGAACATTTTGGGTAAATATGCCCGATTTTAGTTCATCTACTGAAAGTATGCAACTACAACGTGGTGTTGGTACTTCAACAAATGGATCAGGAGCTTTTGGAGCAAGTTTAAACTTATTAACAGATGCGATTTCTGAAGAAGCATTTGGGGAAATAAGTAACTCTTTTGGCTCATTCAACACAAAAAAGCATACTGTAAAATTTAGTTCCGGAAAGATAAATGACCATATTGAATTTTCTGGTCGTTTTTCAAAAATTGATTCTGACGGTTATATTGATAGAGCTTTTTCAGATTTAAAATCATACTTTTTACAGGCTGCTTATGTTGATGATAATACCTTAATAAAAGCCTTAACTTTTGGTGGACAGGAAAAAACATATCAAGCTTGGTATGGAGTTACTCGAGAGGAAATCGAAACTTTTGGAAGAACCTACAATCCATATTTTTATGAAAATGAAATTGATAATTACAATCAAGATCATTATCAACTTCATTGGAACGAAAAACTATCAAACAATTGGTCTACAACTATAGGTTTAAATTATACATATGGCCGTGGTTATTATGAACAGTTTAAAGAAG